>NZ_JBNMNU010000017.1:0-36420 GCF_051278035.1 Clostridium sp. | reverse complement strand
CAGACTTGTCAAGCGTTTTATTCAAAAAAAATGGGGGAATTAACAAAAATTAATGATACTACAAACGAGTAATCACAGGCTCTAAAGAGTTTCCGTGAGAGCTCTATCAGATAGAGGGGGTCATTGCTTTTTTGAGTTAAAAACAGCTAAACCCCTTGCAATAGCAAGGATTTAGATATATAAAAACAAAGATAGTGTTTACACTATCATAAAATATATGGAGGTTTATAAATGGATAAGATAAAGCTAGGAAGAACAAATTTGATGGTAACAAGAAGTGGTTTTGGTGCATTACCTGTGCAGAGAGTTTCTTTTGAAGAGGCTAAAAATATTCTAAGAAAGGCTTATGACAATGGAATAAACTTCTTTGATACAGCAAGAGCATATTCTGATAGTGAAGAAAAAATAGGGTATTCTCTTTCAGATGTGAGAACTGAGATCATAATTGCAACAAAAAGCCATGCCACGGACAGGAAAACTTTACTTGAGCATTTGCAGATAAGTCTTAGCAATTTAAAAACAGATTATATAGATATTCTTCAGTTACATAACCCTGATATTCTTCCTGACCCTGAAGATCCAGAAGGTCTCTATGCCGGCCTTTTAGAAGCTAAGAAAAAAGGACTTGTTCGTTTTATAGGAATTACTAACCATAAAATAAAAAATGCAATGGATGCCACCGCTTCGGGACTGTATGACACTGTACAATTTCCCTTAAGTTCTTTATCTGCTGACACTGATTTATTATTAATTGAAGAATGTAAAAAAAGAAATGTGGGACTAATCGCAATGAAGGCTCTTTCTGGTGGTTTAATAACTAATGCTGCCTCAGCCTTTTCATTTCTAAGGCAATTTAATAATGTTGTACCAATATGGGGAATACAAAGAGAAACTGAGTTAGATGAATTTATTTCTTTAGAGAAAAATCCACCACTACTTAACGAATCAATGTGGGCTATCATTAACAAGGATCGCACTGAACTTTCTGGAGATTTTTGTCGTGCTTGTGGTTATTGTCTTCCATGTCCAGTTGGAATTGAAATTCCTACATCTGCACGAATGTCACTTCTTCTTAAAAGAGCTCCTTATCAAGAATTCTTAGAGGATAGTTTTAAAGAAAAGATGGAACTCATAAATAATTGCATTGATTGTGGACATTGTAAAAATCACTGTCCTTATAAGCTCGATACTCCAAGTCTTTTAAAAAAAGAATTGAAAAACTACAATGAGTTCTATACTAAACATAAAAATGCTTAATCAAAGCCCTTCTTTTATAAATAGGAGGTATTAGGATATTTTATAAAAAATATTATTCTTTACTTATTACAAAATTAAATATTTATATACTAGGGGGAGTTCACAAAGTGAACTCCCCCTAGTATATAAATATCCATTATTTAAGTAAAATACAGAAAGCCTACTTCATAGATTACTCACTGGGTACACTTTGATATGAAGATAGAAAGTAAAAACATTCTAAATATTTAGTTAAATGCAGGTATATGAAGTTATCTGAAGTAAAAGTACGGATTTCCTGAGGTCGATATTAGTCTAAAATTTGAATCTTTTAGCTAAATTTGTTATACTATTACTTATACTATAAATTAAAGTAATATGTTTACAATAAATACATAGATCACATACATATATGAGATACTAAAAAGATGTTATTACGTATCTTATTTTGTTGGAATTCATAGCAAATTAAGATATCTAAGATATATAATCTAAGGAGGAATAAATTTATGATAAAAAACAATTATAAGAAACTAGGTGTAATAGCTCTTAGTCTAGCAATTCTAACTTTTGCAGGCTGTAGCAGTAGTAGTAGTAAAAATTCTGAGAAATCTATTGGTGAGCAAATGGGTTGGAAAATTACAGGCATAGATGCTGGTTCAGGCGAAATGGAATTTGCAGAGCAAGCTGTTAAAGAATATAACACAAATTATACTGTTCAAGCTAGCTCAGGCGCTGCTATGACACAAGCACTAGCAGATGCCTATGAAAATGAAGAACCAATAATAGTTACTGGTTGGTCTCCTCACTGGATGTTTTCTAAATATGACTTGAAATACTTAGACGACCCTAAGAGACTTTTCGGTGGCGTTGAACACACAAGTACAGTTGTACGCAAAAACTTAAAAGAAAAAATGCCTAATGCTTATAAAATATTGGATAAATTTTATTGGACTACAGAAAATTCTGAATCTGTTATGCTTGATATTAACGCTGGCGGAGACATAAAGAAAGTTACAAGACAATGGATTACTGACAATGCAGATAAAGTTAGTAAGTGGAAAGAAGGGGCAAAAAAAGTAGATGGCGATGAAATTAGACTTGCTTATGTTGCTTGGGATAGTGCAATTGCATCTACTAACGTAATTGGATCAGTGTTAGAAGATATGGGTTACAAAGTTACTCTCGTACAAGTAGATGCAGGACCAATGTGGTCTGCAGTAGCTACTGGAGATGTAGATGCTATTGTTGCAGCTTGGTTACCAGGAACACACGCTAAATACTATGCAGACTACAAAGATAAAGTTGAAGATTTAGGAGCAAACCTAGAAGGAGCTAGAGTGGGTTTAGTTGTTCCTAAGTATATGGATATTGATTCTATAGAAGATTTAGCTAGATAGATTATAAATAATAGAAACCTCTGTATAGCACCTGCTATACAGAGGTTTCTATTATTTAATATTACTACGGGGTCGTACAATAAATTTATATTTTAAATTTTGATGTTATATCTTTTAATTTTTCCGCACTAACCTTGTTACCGCTAGTAGTATTTTTTATTTCTTCCATCTTATTTACTATTTCTATGCTTTTATCCGATATGCTAAAGACACCTTCTGCACCTTCACTAACAGTACCGGTTACTTGTTCTATTGCAATTGTGATTCCATTTATTGATGTATTTAAATGCTGCGCTGTTTCATCAAATTCCTTCATAAATTTATTGAAATTCTCTGCATCACCCATATATTCTTTTCCCGTACCAATAATTGTTTGATAATTAAGTGAAACTTCTTCATCCATAAAACCTAACATTTTAGTAGAACTAGAAGCTAGATTTTTTACAGAAGTATTTACATTTTTAACTACATTTTGAATATCAGCTGCTGTAGCTCCAGATTGCTCTGCCAGTTTTCTAACCTCATCTGCTACTACTGCAAAACCTTTTCCTGCTTCTCCTGCCCTAGCAGCTTCTATAGCAGCATTTAGTGCTAGTAAATTAGTTTGACTAGTTATATGAAGTATTGAAGATGCAAGGCTATGTATTTCCTCCACCGCTTTTGAACCCACTATTGCTACTTCCAACTCTTTTTTTATATTATTATAAACTTTATCAGTTTCACTCTTAGTCCCCTCGGTACTAACATTAATTCCAATTGCTTTTTTAACAATGCTCTGAGCTATATTGGCCCCCTCAGAAGCTTTCTCAACTATACTATTAACCATATTTTTCATCTCGCCTGAAGACGCAGAGATTTCCTGTGCTGTAGCTGCTGTCTCTTCCATTCCAGCTGATAAACTTTCCGTATCATAAGAGCTTTCTTCTGATTTTACTTTTAATATATCCGTAAGATTCTCAACAATATGAGCATTGCTATTTATATTTTCGGAAGCGTCTATTAAATCTTTTACAACATCTTTTAATGTTTTTCTCATATTAACTATACCTCTAAATATAGTTCCAACCTCATCATTCCTTTTAATTAAATTATCAGTACCCACATCATCACTTAAATCCAATTTAGAAGTTTTATCCACAAGTAAAGTTACTTTTATTAAAGGATCCACTATAATATTTGATACAATTATACCAATTATTATTGAAAATAAACCTACAAGTGAAGCTATTATTAAAATTATTTGTGTCATTGAATCCACTGGTTGTCTAATTTCACTCATGTCTCCAGTAATAACCAATGTCCAGTTTGTAATTGGAACAAATCCATAAGATGCTAACTTTTGAGCTCCCTTATAATTATACTCGGTTGAATCTGGTATAGATTTTTCTCCACTTTTAATATTTGCAACAACACCTTTTATAGATGCATTTTCAACTTCTTTTCCTATTTTATTTTTATTTTTATGATAAATCATTATACCTTTCTCATCAACTAAATATGCATAACTTGATTTACTATTTGAAACACCTATATCTTCCAAATAAGTTGAAAAACTCCCCGCATATACATGAACCGCTATATACCCAACTGTTTTACTAGTATCATCAATTATTGGGCTTGTAAATACTACAACTGAATTTCCTGTTATGTCAGATTTTAAAGTTTCACTTATAGCAAGTCCACCATTTGCGCTAAGAGAATGGTAACTTTTATTAGCTACATTTTTTCCTACAGAAGAATTATCACTATCTGATATTATTATTCCATTTAAATCAACCAAAGAAATTCTTTCAACATCATTAGAAAGATACGTAGCAAATTTATCATTATTTTCTTTTACTACCTTATTATATTGTTTAAGCGAATCTTCATCAGATTTATCCTTTAATTTAACAATTTCCGTTATTTGTTCAGAATTACTTATAGCCTGCAGCTCCGCTTGCTTCTTTTCTATCATAACAGAAATAGTTTCTATTGCTCTTTTATTAACTGACATCATTTCAGCTTTACTTTGATTAAATATTATACTTGATGCCTTTGTATATGTAAAAATAGAAGTTAAAACCATACTTACAATTATTAATACTCCAATAAGAAGTGGTATCTTTCTTTTAATAGACATACCTTTTTTATTATTACTTCCATTTTCTTGATTGTTAGATATCCTATTAATACCTTTACTTTTAATTGCATTTATTACTTTTATTGCTTTTGAATCTTTGTTCCTTTTACCTTTACTTTTTTTTCTGAAATTCCAATATTTAAATACCATGATGCCCCCCTTGATTTTATGAGATTAACAATTGACATATTTATATATTTATACTAACATAAAATCCATACTTTGTAATCACATAATATTGCATTATTTTACGTTTTATTACTATTTTATTCTATTCTCAACAAATATAGGTAATTATCTTCAAGTTTTTCCTGAAGTGGAGTTAAAAAGGCCCCTGGACCACTCCGTATTAATCATATCGGAACTATTTTACTACTTATGTGATATAATTAAAGATATATTTATATAACTTGTAACATAGATAATATAATAAAGCAGGTGATTAAAATTAAAGATCTTTTTAAAGCTTATAAAAAAAATATATTATTTTGTATTATACTGATTATATCTTTGTGCATATCTATAACTATTAGTGCTATTGCCATGTATTTTATATCTTATTACACTCAAAATATATGGTTATTACGCCTTTCATGTGCTTTAATTTTCAGTATATTTCCTTTCATTTGTTGTTCAATTTTCAATATAAAATATTCAAGACAATTTGGAAATACATTTTTAATATTTTTTAAAGTATCAATTTTATCCTACTTTCCTATTTTTATATTAGGATATATAATATCTTTATTTGTAAGCGGTAAATAATTTCTAATATTGGTTATAGTAATGATTTATCTTACAAAAAAATCTTAATAGTCAAACAAAAAATATCCTACATCATAGGAATAGATGTAGGATATTTTTTATTTTAATTTTTGTTCAAATTAAGTTGATAATATTCGAACAAATTTTCTATACCTTTTTGTAAATGTGAGATGATGAACTTTGTGTTCCGTAAATTGCTGGTCTTTTAGTGTTCTTTTGCTGTGAAGATTTAGATTTTCTTTCTTCAATAATTTTTTTCATCATTTCCATACTTTCTTTTGAATCATTTTTCATTTTTTTACCTACTTTTTTTATTTTTTATTTTTTTCAAATTCTAAAAGATTATTTAACTGACATCTTATAAATCAATAATTAATTATATACCAAAAACAAACCTTTGAGTAAACAAACCAAAAAAGTTTTTGTTGCTATTTATCTAAAGTGCCTATTAAACACTTATATTTATTTTAATAACTACAACCTATATTCTTCTTCTCTTGCTTTCTCAAGTGCCTCTAAAAAAATTCCAGGTGGTTGCGCACCAGATACTACATGTTTATTATTAATAATAAAGTAAGGAACACCACTAATTTTGAGTTTTGAAGCAGTTTCTTCATCTTTTCTTACTTCTTCACCATACTGATCTGATTCCAAAACACTTAGTGCTTTATCGCTACTAAGACCGATTTCATAAGCAAGACTAGCCAGTACTTTATGATCAGATATATTTAATGAATCTACAAAATATGCCTTAAAAATTCTTTCTGCTAACTCATTCATCTTACCTTCTGATTTTGCATAATGTGCTACTCTGTGAGCATCAAAGGTGTTTGTTCGGATTAAATCATCAAAGTTAAAGTCAAGTCCTACAGCTTTAGCTTGATCCACTATTTGATTATTTGACGCTTTCGCTTGTTCTACTGGTATTCCATATTTTTTTGCTATAATCTCATGAATATTTTCATCAGATTTCTTTTTAGATGACGAGTCAAGCTCAAAGCTTTTAAAAACTAATTCAACTTCATCTTTATGTTCAAATTTTTCTAAAGCAATTTCTAATCTCCTTTTACCTATGTAACAAAAAGGACACACAAAATCGGACCACACTTCTATTTGCATTACTATTCCTCCTCGTAAAATAAGATATATATTAAAATAATATTTAGGAATTACTGTCCCCTGTTATTTTTACCAACTAAACCTCCACCATTACCTGATGATGAGCTTTGCGACCCATATGTTGATGCCCTCTTTGAGTTTTTTTGTGATGAAGATTTTGCTTTTCTTTCTTCAATTACTTTTTTCATTTTTTCCATGTTTTTGTTTATATCATTTTTCATGTTTTTTACCTTCTTTATTGTTATTTTTTTATCCCTGTAAAAACACCTATATTCTAAATTAATATAGTGAATTAATAATTGCAAGGTATGATTTATATTTCACTAATCTATTATACCCCAGAAACATTCCTTTGAGTGGAATCTTAATAAAACTATAAGTGGTCCTTCCGATATAATATTTGATATATCTAACTTGGAGTTTTCTAAGACTAATACTAAACGAAGAAAAGTTATGCGTATATTCACGTGCATAGTTTAATATACACTATTTTCACCTATTTTGCACCTTTAATACTTTTAATGTTTTGATAATATGATAATAAAGGTATACTGAGTCCATATGCTTTAACCTCGTATTTTCTATTAATTATAAGTCCCCAATACAAATCTTCAGAATGGATTTTAAATTCTAATAAACTGTTAGTATTGTTAAATATCTTTATATTACCATTTTCTGTTTGTGCATAAATTAAATAAGTATCGCCATTATCATGTTTTATTACTCGTTTATTTGTAATAGTTACTATAGTTGTACTTCTGACGAAATGAGGAAAGACTAAAATCAAACCTATTACCATAGTAAATATAATAATTATTATTTTGATTTTAGATTCAAGAAAATTAATTCTTCTAAATTGGTAGTGAATATTCCCAATCATAATATCTCCTTTATTTAAATTAATACCATTACTTTAATGATTATTCTTTTTTTAAAATATTAGAATATAATATAAATAAAATTTTTCTATTCCTATTTGCAACCAATCTTTTTTTCAATTATGTTAAATAATTCATTAGCTAATATGGCTAAACCTGCCGACATTAAGGTTCCCCATAGTATTTTAGCTGTATTTAATGTTCTAAGTCCATCTAACAAAATCCTACCAATTCCCCCAGCATTAATTGATGCTGCAATTGTAGCAATTCCTATTGAAGAAACTACCGCAAGGTGAATTCCTGCAAATATAGGTTTAGCTGAAAGTGGCAATCTAACTTTAAATATAATTTGGCTTTTACTCATGCCCATGCCAGTAGCAGCTTCTATTATTGATGGTTCTACATTATTAAAACCATCTAGAATATTTCTTAATAATAAATACTGATTATAAAACACTAACACAATGATTGCTGTACCTTTGCCTAATCCTGTTAGCGGTACTAAAATTGCAAATAATGCTAAGCTAGGTATTGAATATACCACTGCAAAAATATTCAAAAGCAATTTAGATATTGTTTTTGAATAACTAGCAATAATTGTTAATATAGCTGTAAATGCTATTGAAATTACTAATGAAATTACTACAATTTCCATATGTTCAGTGAACGCCTTTAATAGTTTATCTGGATACCTTAATAAATAATCTATCATAATTCTAATCCTCCAAAAAACAGTTCCTGGCCTCTCGCCGAATTAATTAACGATTCTACAAAATCATTATAAGGACTAGTCACAATATTTTGGGGCGTATCAAATTGCTGTATCTTTCCCTTATTCATTATTAATACTCTACTTCCAAGTTTAAATGCTTCATTTATATCATGAGTTACAAATAAGAATGTTTTCTTTGAGGACCTATAAATTTTTAATAACTCATCTTGAAGATTTATTCTATTTATTGCATCAATAGCACCAAATGGCTCATCAAGTAACATTACATCAGGATTAACTGCTAGGGCCCTAGCAAGTCCTACACGCTGTTGTTGTCCACCTGATAACTTTGATGGATATCTATTCCTAAACTCACTTGGATCTAATCCCACAAGTTCAAGTAATTCATCTACTCTAGCATCTATATCCTCCTTAGACCATTTAAGTATCTTCGGAACTGTTGCAATATTACCTGCTATTGTCATATGTGGAAATAATCCAACCTGTTGTATTACATATCCTATTTTTCTACGAAACTGCACAGGGTCTGTACTTGCAATATCCTCGCCAAAGAATTCAATTCTTCCCTCGCAAGGTTTGTACAAACGATTAATCATCTTAAGCAGCGTTGTCTTTCCACATCCTGAAGAACCCAGAATCGTAATGAGTTCGCCATGTTCGATGGACAGACTTACATGATCAACTGCATTGTATCCGGTACCCTTAAATTGCATGCAAACATCTTTAAATTCTATTGCTGTACTCATTATGATTTTCTCCTTATACTTACTATTTTATTGAGTCAAAATACCCTTTTGCTACTTCTTCATATTCTTTCTTGTCTACGTCAACTGATGCATTTAACTCTGTGATTTTTGCTGTATCTAGGCTAGCACTAATTTTATTTAAAACATCAGAAATATCAGGATTCGCTTCTAATATTGACTGCTTTACTACTGGTGCCAAATTATATGGAGGCCATACTTTTTTGTCATCTTCGAGTAGAATAAATTCTTTTTTTACCAATTGCCCCTCTGTAGTATATGCTGGTGCAACATCCGCCTCATCATTTGATAATACTTGATATTTCAAACCATTGTCGTATATTTTTGAAGATTTAAAGTTGAATTTGCCATAAACCTTCTCAAGTGCTAGGATACCATCTTCTCTCTGATCAAATTCACCTTGTGATGCAAATCTAATTTCATTTGCATTAACTTGCAGATCAGAAATAGTCTTTATTTTGAGTTTATTAGCTATTTCTGTGCGAATTACTAATCCTTGCCCATCATTTGCTGATGAATAATCAAGCCACACTAACTTAAATTGTTTTTCATACTCTGATTTAACTGTATTGTAAACCTCTTGTGGATCTGTATTTAACTTCAATTTTAAAATTGATAATAATCCAGTACCTGTATACTCAGGATACAAATCAATTTCATCATTAACCAGTGATGTATGTATAACCGAACTAGCAATGTTAGGCACTCTCTCTACCTTGTATCCAGCATTCTCAAGTGCTAATGAATAAATCTCACCTACTACTAAATTTTCCGTAAAATTCTTTGAGCCTATACGAATAGTGCCCTTATCAGCACCTCCATCAGCTTTTTTAGCACAAGCAGTTACACCCAATGCTATAATTGGAATTAATAATGTTGACAAGATTCTTTTAATATTTTTTTTCATAATTTTCATCCCACCCATATTTCTATTTTATATTTTTAAGATATTCATTATAAATAATCAATTAATATTTGTACTTAAGTAGGTATTTATCTACACCAGACATAAGTACATTTGCAAGTATAGAAATTATTGCTACTGTACTACCCCCTATAAACAACAAATCTGCCCTATTAAGCCCTAGGCCAGTAAAAATAATATTTCCCACGCCACCGCCACCAATGTAGGCTGCTAATGTAGCACTAGCAATTATTTCAACCATGGCTGTTTTAATTCCTGTAAGCATAAGCGGGACGGCTAACGGTACTTTTACATTCCAAAAGCTTTGAGCTTTCGACATTCCCATTGCAACTGAAGTCTCTATTATAAATTCAGGAATTGTATTAAAAGCTAGTGCTGAATTTATAAGTATAGGTGGTATTCCAAGTGAAACTAAAGCTATTACTGCTGGTTTAACCCCTGTTCCCATAATTGGAATTAGTATTATGAGTATGGCTAAACTTGGAACAATTCTTAAAGTATTAAATACTGTTGTCACCCATTTGTACCAAATTTTATTTTTCGTAGATACTATTCCAAAAGGAACTCCAATAACAATTGCTATTACCAATGATAATAGACTTATTTCTAAATGCTGTGCTACTGCTTGCAAATAAGTATCCATATTTTTTTGGAAATATTCTAGAATGTTTTGCCACATTTATTCACTTCCCTTTTTAAAAAGTATAATTACCTCCATATAATGTTCTAATAGCCTCTATGTGCAACTTTATTAATGCTATTTCTATATATTATGCAAGTTCTTGTAGGCTTACCACCTTCACTTCTAAGACTTCGTAAATCACAATGATTTAAATATACTAGTCTGTCCTTATAATCAATAAATTCAAAAACCTTATTCAGGTTTTAACGCATTAATAAGCAGAAAAAATCCTCCTAAAAATGATATTATGTAAGTAACGACAATTACATAAATATTACGGTTAGGAGGATTAATTTATATGAATATATACCACAAATAACTCAAAATGAAAATTTCTAAGGAAAATATTAATTCCTATAAAACAGCATTGATCTTTAAATATCTTTCCGGATGCTCTGATAGATCTTTTACGGCATCTGGTATATCTTCCAAACTTACCACTTTACTAATTATAGGAGTTACATCTATAGTTCCATCAGATATCAATTTCAACGCTTCTTCAAATTCACCTGCACTAGTTCTTGATCCTCTAATATCAATTTCCTTTTTAGTGAACAGTCCTGTTGGAAGCATTGTGTCTTCTTTTGGCCATCCTGTAAATGCTACTCTACCAGCATAAGCTACATAATCAATTGAATTTCTTATAGCAATATTAGATCCCGAAGCTTCAATTACTGCTTCTGCCATTCTTGCATTTGTTATCTCTTTTATTATTTTTACTGCATCCTCTTTTATAGGGTTAACAGTATGTTTTATACCAATCCCATTTGCAAATTTTAATCTTTCATCAACAATGTCAATGAGTATTGGAGTTGCATTATAAGCTAAAGCAACTAAAGCAGCTAAAAGACCTATGGGACCAGCTCCAATTATAGCCACATGTTCTCCCTCTTTTACATTTAGTCTGTGAATAGCATGTATTGCAATAGTTAGAGGTTCTGCTGCAGGAACTTGTTCCCACGGGATATTGTCTGGGACTTTATGTAATAATTCTGTAGGATGTGAAAATAACTCTGTCATTCCTCCATCAATATGCACGCCTAGTACTTTTAGGTCTTCACAGCAATTTGTTCTACCTAAGCTGCATGGATAGCAATCCCCACAATAGATATATGGATCAATAATAACCCTATCTCCTATCTTTATATCATTACTGTTCTCTCCTACTTCTAACACTTCACCTGCTATTTCATGACCGATGATTCTTGGGTAGCTAATTAATGGGTTAGTTCCTCTATATGCACCTATGTCTGAACCACATATTCCAATCGATTTTACTTTTATTAATGCTTCATTTTGTTTTCTTATAGGCTCTAAAACTTCCTTAATTCCTATTTCTCCTTGCGTTTTTAAATAAATAGATTTCATAATACTAGTCCACCTTTCTTAATTTTGCATTATTTATATTAAATTCACTAAAAAGTACAGTACAGGGATAACCACAATAAGTAAGCCATTACAAAACAACCAGCAAGAATTAGCTAGGTCCACATCTAAATTATAAATCTGGGGTGGAATCAGAGAATTGAATGCAGGCGGCATAGCTCATTTCTCCAAAGAACGTAAAACATATTAATACCCCAAAAGGCTCCAAGTGTAACTATAGGGTTTATTCCAAGTAACGCTATTCATTGAATGATACCCATATATTTACTGACAGGAACAGACTCTTTTATGGTTTTATTCATAACTATTGTCCTTAATCTCTGCCCCAATAACAACCCACAAACTATCAATCCAATAGAAAATATAAATTTCATAAAAAAGTATCCCCACATCCTCCTAGAAAAGACTAGGACTTATAATTTTTGGTATCCCCATAATTATGCCTGGGAAAAAGGCTACAAATAATAGTACAGTTACTCCAACTAGGAAGTACGGTAACACTCCCTTAAAAGAGTCCTCTATACTAAGGTCAGAAATGCTACCAGCTATAAGAAGACATAACCCATATGGTGGTGTTATAAGTCCCAAAGCCAAAGTCATTATTATAATAACTCCTAAATGAATAGGATTAACGCCTAAAGTAAGAGCTGCTGGAAGAATAACAGGTACGAATAATATCATTGCTGGTACTGCATCCATAAAGGTTCCAATAAATAAGAAAAACAGGATAACAACAAGCACGAAAGTATTAACCCCTCCCGGCATAGATAAAAAGAACTCAGCGGCTGTAGAAGACACATTATAATATCCTAAAAGTTCTCCAAGAGCATTCGCTGTGCATAATGCAAATAAAGATAAAGAACTTAATTTAAGGGTTTCCGTTATAATTCCAGGGATATCCTTAATCTTTATTGTCTTATAAACAAACATACCTATGATAAGAGCATACACACATGCAAAAGCTGCTGCCTCTGTTGGTGTATAAGCACCTGTCATAATACCACCTATAATAATTACTGGAGTTAAAAGTGCGGGGAAACTTTCTATAAATAATTTAACAATAGTCTTAAATAGTGTTTTTTCTGTCCTTGGAAAATTTCGTTTTTTACTAATAAAATATACAACAACCATCATAGCAATTCCTAAGAGAACACCAGGAAGTATACCAACCATAAATAGTCCGCCGGTTGAAACATTTGCAATTCCTGCATAAACAACCATTGTAATACTAGGAGGAATAATACTACCCAAAGTAGATGAAGCAGCAGTTACCCCTACAGATGTGCCTTTGTCGTATCCATTGTCCTCCATTTGAGGTATAATAATTTTACCTATACCTGCTGTGTCCGCTTGAGAAGATCCAGATACCCCAGCAAATATCATAGAAACTAAAATATTAGCATGAGCTAGTCCACCACTTAAATGTCCAACAAAAGCAACACACAAATTAATAAGTCTTTTTGAAATAGACCCTCGATTCATAAGATTAGCTGCAAGTATAAATAAAGGAATTGCAAGAAGTACAAAGGAATCAAGCCCTGTAAACATCTTCATAAATACAACAATGCCGCTTAAATTTGGTATTAATAACACTCCTATAAAAGCAACCGTTCCAATAACATATGAAATAGGTATTCCTAAAAATATAAGTCCTAAAAATAAAATTACTAATAATATTTGTGTCACTATTTAGCTCCCCCTTCTTTAATATTTTCATAATATTCTTTAATATGGTCAATACAATAAATAATTGATGTTAATCCAAGAATTGGTACACAAAGCCATGTATAACCCATTTTAATGTTAGGTATATCAATCCATGTGTAATTCCAAAATTTCATAGTAATAATAATGCCATAGTATAAAATAGCTGCAGAAAATAGCATAACTACAAAAGATATAAATATATTAAGAATTTCTTTTTTTCTTCCAGTCAATTTATCTCCTAAAGACCCAAATGCAAAATGTTTTTTCTCATAAGTCATAGCACCTGCTCCCATGAATACAGACCAAATAAAGGAATACGTACTGACCTCGCCAGTCCACGTTACCGTAACCCCTGTGTATCTACAAAACACTTGCACTACTATAGCAATAAAAAATATACTTATACAAATAACACCTATTGCAAGTTGCACTTTCTGAATATTTTTTATTATTTTTTTCACATTAATGCTCCTTTCTTGAAAAGTCTAAGGTTATCTAATTAGACAACCTTAGACCATTTATTATGCTAATTATTATTTTCTAGCTAGCTCAAGTAATGACTCTAATCCATTCTGTTTAGCAAATTCATCTTGAATTGGAATTGCAATCTTTTTAAAGGCAGGCAAATCAACTTCATTAACTATACCACCATCAGCAATTATCTTTGCTTTAGATTCATCTGCCATTTTATAAGTCACAGCTCTTTCTTCATCAACAGATGCCTTAGTAGCTTCAAGTATCCATCCTTGTTGCTCTTTTGTATAACTATCAAATTTTTCACCATTCATTAGAACTAATCTTGTAGTATAATCATGAGCCGTTAGAGAAGTATATTTACCATTTTTTGTTTTATGGTGCTCTTGAAGCATCATATTAGTATGGTCATTTTCAGCTGCGTCTGCAGTCCCAGTACCAAGAGCTTGATATAACTCTGCCCATCCAACAGTTATAGGATTAGCACCAGTTGCTTTCCAAAATTCTTGTTGTACTGGAGAACCTTGTAATCTAATGTTAAGACCCTTAGCATCCGCAGGTTCAGTAATAGGCTTCTTACCGTAGTAATTTCTTACACCTGATGAATAATAACCAACAACTTTATAATCATTATTAGTCTTTTCAGTGATTAAATCTTTCATTTTGTCTCCAAATTCACCGTCAATTGAAGTTTCCCAATCTTTAAAACTATCAAATAAGTAAAGTAATGAAAGTAAATCAAACTCTTTAACCCCAGTCGACGCCATAAATCCTGGAGAAGCAACCACCATATCCACAGAATCCGTAGTAAGTTTCATAGCAAGTTCATTTTCATTAGTACCTAAAGTACCTGGGTAAACCTCCGCTAGCATTTTTCCTCCTGATACTTCCTTAAGTACATCTGCAAACTTAACAAGACCAAATTGGTAAGGATTATCTAAAGATGTTTGATTGTGCGCAACTCGAAGTGTTATAGCTTTTGCGTCTGTAGTTTCCTTAGCCGCGTCTCCAGTTGTTTTATTGGCACTGCAACCTACGACACTAAAAGCTAAAACTGATGATAAGATAATTGATAACGTTTTTTTCATTTTGTTTGCCCCCTAAAATTTTATTATAAAATTCTTAATATTTTAAGAATTAAATTTCCTTACATTTCTTTGATAGAATTCCATATGTCTTCTACAACCGGAATTCCACTCGCCAAATTATCTTTTCTAGTATTTATTGACCTCTCACCAGGATAGAATATATCACCATTTTCATCTGCCTTCTCAGAAGACTTAAGATCACCAATAACTTCATCTATAATTCTATCAGTAATTTCCTTGCTACTCATATGAGTTGGGTCAATAGCAATAAGTATTTGAGATAATCCGTATTCATCTTCACATTTTTTACCTATAGCTGTTGTTGAATTACCTCCAGATAATACAGCAGCGATAAGGTCAAGTGCAATAGATATACCTGATCCCTTCCAGAATCCTATAGGTAACACCCTCCAAGTTTTTTCAATTTCTAGAGGGTCAGTAGTTGCATTGCCTTCAGAATCATAACCACCAACAACAGGCAGTTGTTGCCCTTTGAATTTGCATTCCTCAATTTTTCCATAAGAAAACTGGGCCATAGCACAATCTACAACAACGTGCTCTTTATTACTTCTAGGAATAGCCATAATAAAAGGATTATTACCTATATTTCTATCCTTACTGCCCCATGCAGGCATATTAGGCATAGTGTTTGTCCAGCACATACCAATCATTCCAGCATCAGCAGCTTGCCAACCATAAGCACCCCCACGCATCCAGTGGTTTGTATTACCAAGTGCGACAATGCCAATTCCTTGCTGTTTAGCAAGTTCTATAGCTCTATTCATTGCACTTTCTGCATTAGTATTACCCATTGCAAGGTTGCCATTCCATCTTTCTAATGCACCCATAGTACCTTCTACAGTAGGCTCAGCATCTATCTTTATATATCCCTTATCTACATAAGAAATTACTCTTGGAAACCTGTTAATTCCATGAGAATATACCCCATCTAAACTATTTTTAGCGAAAAGTTCTGCACTTCTTTTTGCAATATCAGCACTAAATCCTTTTTTAGTAAGTACCCTCTCAAATTCCTTAACCATATCTTCATATTTAATTCTTAACATTTTTTAGCACACCCTCTATAATAATCTTTTAAAAGCATCTCAGTCATCTCTACGGTATTTATTGCCTCTGTAAAGTTTGCAAAACTCTTTTTCTTACCTATAAGTTCATTAACTACTGCCTGTTGGTAAGGCATGGCTATATGACCAGGCTCTTCAAACTCATATACTCTTTCTATATCATCTTTTATTAAAGTAAATCTCTTAGCTGAAAGACCCTCATATACAATTCTACCATTCTCTCCAACTATCTGAACTTCATCAATATTCTTATCTGCCACATAACACCATGTACCAGAACCTACAACTCCATTTTTAAATTTAAAAGAAGCCATAACCGTATCATCGGCATCATAATATCCGCCTTTGTTTTCTACCATACCTTTCATTGACTCCATCTCTCCAAAGTATAATGTCAAGCAGTCAAATACATGTACTGCCATATCTAAGAATTTACCTCCTCCTGATATTTCAGGTATAACTCTCCAAGGTAATTTTTTTCTATCAAGTTCATTGTCTTCAACCTTCATAATTTGGGTTATATAAATGTACCTTATATCTCCAATTTCCTTATTTAAAAGTAGTTCTTTAATTTTAAGAAACTTTTCTAGTCCTCTTCTATAAAAAGCTATATATACTGGTATATTAAGTTCTTCTGATAGTGCTTTTATTTCAAGACACTCCTCATATGTCATCGCCACTGGCTTTTCAATATAAGGTATCTTGCCTGCCTTAAGACACTGAATCGCATACTCCTTATGAAACTTAGGAGGAGTAGCTATGTAAACTATATCTATAGCTTCATCAGCCAAAAGGTCTTCTACAGTTCTATAGGCCTTTGCAATTCCATGTCTCTTTATATAGTCAACAGCCTTATCATAATGAGCATTATAAACTCCTAAAAGACTTGAGTTATTAGACTTGTATAGACCTGGACCACTTTTAACTTCAGTAACTTGTCCACAACCTATTATTCCCCAATTTACGTGTTCCATATTTTCATACTCCCCATCTTACTTATTTAGCAAATCTACATTAATTTTATATACTACCTTTCTAATCATTGACTGCCCATCCCTCTCACAAGCAGGTCTATGGACATCACTTGGGAAAAACACACAAAAATCTCCCTCTGTCATGTTTATTAAAGTTTCATTTTCAACATCTTTATAAAAAAGCAAATCTCTCTCTTTTAGATAATCCTCAGAAATCTGATTATTACCAGTATCGTAAACAACTCCAATACGTTCCTTGCCTTTATATAGGAATTGCACATCTATATATTTTTTATGAATTTCTGGCTTAGCCACCTTTATAGGCTTTGTCATAATATCTTTTACTTGAAAAAATATATCTCTACCCTCAAGTTCATACTCGCCCTCATCAATTTTACTAAAGTCAGTTTTTTTGAAAAATACAATAGCATCTTTAATAACCTTATGGTAATCTTCAATGTTAAAATTTGAATTAATAGATGAATATATCATTTGACCCTCCATTATTCGTAAGCGCTTACGAAATAGTTTATTTTTTTGTAAGCGCTTACGAAGTTATATAAAAAAATTTCTTCGTAATCGCTTACATTCATTGAGACAATGTTACCATAAATAATTCTATTAGTCAATTCTTATTTGATTTAATTTTCTGACAATATAATCTTAATTAGTAGACTGCTTAACAACAAATTTGGGAGTGATCTTAAGTATAGAATATACTTTTTCTTTCATCAACATAGAGTAAAGAGTCTTAGTACATTTCTCGCACATATCATGTATTCTATTATCAATACTAGAAATTTTAGGGGTAGAAATATCAGAGTAAATAGAGTTATTAAAACCAACTATATTAATATCTTTAGGTACATTTAAATTAAGGTTAATACAAGCCTTAACACCACCAACTGCCATTATGTCCTCACTATAAATTATAGCTGTAATATTTTTATTAAAAAGAAGTAATTTCTGCGTCTCCGTTTCACTAATATCAAGGTCAGTTTTAATGTGTCTTATATTACTCTCATTAAATGAAATATTATTATTTTTTATACCCTCCATAAATCCCTTTTGCTTTTCCTCGGCACTAAAAGATATATAATCGTTTACAAAAGCAATATTCCTATGCCCTCTACCCACAAGATAACCTACAACATCCGTTACAGCTTTTCTCTCATTAAGCACTATGCCACATACATTCTCAAGGTTTAGGCATCCGTTAGACATTACTACAGGTTTATTACTAAAATATTTTTCAATACTATTTTTAGTAATATCATTTTGAAATCCAGAACCAATAAGAACAAGTCCATCTACATTTCTCCCTGCCATAACCCGTAAATACCCCTCCTGCTTAGTACTATCATTCCCACAGCTACCTATAATACATGTATAACCAAGCTTAGAGAACTCCTTCTCTATATCAAAGGCAATATTAATGTGATGTATATTTCTAACATCAATAAGTATGATACCAATTATCTTCATACCGTTTTTAGCAAGGCCTCTAGCAAAACTATTAGGCAGATAGTCATATTCTTCTAGTATCTTCTTAACCTTTTCTCTAGTTTCTTTCTTAACTCCTTCTTTATTGTTGATAACCCTAGAAACTGTTCCATAGGATACCCCTGACAATTTTGCAATATCATAAATGTTCATTTATTGTCCTCCACTTTAATTTAGTATAAAATATTATAACACACAAATATTTTTAAATAAATATATATGGATTACTATAAAAGATGATATAATTACCACAGTCATAAATAATAGAGCAAATATGAAAAGGGGAATACTATGGAGGCTAAATTAGTACTAGAAATTGCACTTTCTGCAGGACAAATGCTTATGAGTAATGGTGCTGAAACTTACAGAGTTGAAGAAACAATTGAAAGAATTTGTAATGCCTATAATCTAGAATGCGAATGCATAGTTACCACCAATGGTGTTTTTGTATCTGTTCTAGATGTAGATAATGAAAAGGTGACTTCACTTAAAAAAATTAGAACAACATATTTAGATTTGTATAGAATAGAGCTTCTCAATTCTTTTTCAAGGGATATTAAAAATAACCCTGTGTGCTATGAGGATGCTAAAAAAATATTAAAAGATATTAATAATGCACCACATTATACTTTTCCAGTAAGACTTATGGCTGCATGTATGACTTCATTTGTTTATTCACTGTTTTTTAATGGGACAATTTATGAAGCAGCTGTTTCAGCAGTTATAAGTATAGGCATTTATTATATGCTAGAAAAAATTTCTAACGTTGGCTCCTTTCAATTTTTTCAATTTTTCTTTTCAGGTCTTATTATAGGATCTGCAAGTTTAATTACTCAAAGTCTATTTCCATTTATAAATAAAGGAAATGTTATCACAGGGGCTATAATGATATTACTACCTGGCGTAGCACTTGCTAATGGAATTAAGGATACTATTTATGGACATTTCACGGCGGGAATGTCTAAATTTGGTGAAGCAATGCTTGTTATAACTGCAGTAGGCGCAGGAATTGGTCTAGCATTAACACTTGGGGTAGGTGTAAGACTATGATAAAACAAATTGGTTTAGCATTTCTGGGCAGTATATTTCCTGTAATTCTTTTTAATATTGATAGAAAAAAAATAATATGGACTGGTCTTTGCGGAGCAATTGGCTGGGCAACATACCTTCCCGTTTATAACATACAAAATAGTGTTGGAATGGCATCTTTTGCAGGGGCTATCGCTGTGGGTATATATAGTGAATTTATGGCAAGAAAACTTAAGACACCAGCTATTCAGTTTTCAATACCTGGAATATTCCCACTAGTACCTGGTCTAACTGCATACAAAACAATAAACTGTATAGTAGAGCAAAACTACACAGCAGCATATTCTAATGGAATACATGTTATAGTTGCTGCTGGGGCAATTGCATTTGGCATAATGTTATCTATAACAACTTTTCGTTTTATATCTAAAAACAAAAAAAATATTCCAGTCTCACCACATAATAGTATTCCACAGTGAACCAAGTAGAATAAAGGAGAAGTGAAGATTATGAGAATTCCATTTGAACAGATGAATGCAGAAATTAAACGTGTGATGATAAAAGCAGGTTTAACAGAAGAACAGGCACAGATTTGCGCTAAAGCTCACACAGAATCTAGTAGAGACGGTGTTTATTCTCACGGACTTAATAGAGTAGCAAGGTTTATAGACTATGTGAATAAAGGATTGGTTGATGTCAAAGCTACACCAACTTTAGTTAAAAGTTGTGGTTGTATGGAGAATTATGATGGTAACATGGGGATAGGGATCCTCAATGCAAAATTTGCTATGAACAGAGCAATGGATCTTGCTAAAGAGAATAACATTGGGATTGTTGCTTTAAGAAATACAACTCACTGGATGCGTGGTGGTACATATGCATGGGATGCAGCAAATGATGGTTTCTTATCATTATGTTGGACGAATACAGAGTCCTGCATGCCAGCATGGGGCGCAAAAGTTCCTTGTGTTGGTAACAACCCATTTTGTATTGGAATTCCTAGAAAAGAGGGTAATATTGTACTTGACATGGCAATGTCACAGTATTCCTATGGGAAATTACAAGTAACAAGGCTAAATGAGGATCAGCTTCCATATGCCGGCGGCTTTGACAGTGAAGGAAACCTAACAACAGATCCTGGTTCAATTGAAGAATCAATGAGAATTCTACCAACGGGCTATTGGAAAGGTTCTGGCCTTGCTATCTTACTTGATATGGTAGCTGCAATTCTTTCAAATGGCATGCCAACCAGTGAAATTGACAAGTTAGGCAAAGGGAGCTGTGGCGGATGCTCTCAGATTTTTATAACTATTAATCCACATACTTTTGGAACAGAAGAACAAATTAATAATATCCTGGAGAGTACTATTAATCAACTGGCTACTACAGAGCCTATAAAAGATGGCGGAAGAGTTTATTATCCTGGTCAACGTACTGCCCTAACACGCGAAGATAGCAACAAGAACGGTATAACTGCTGATGAAACGGTATGGAATGAGATTTGTAACTTATAAACGACTGCCATCTCTAGGTAAATAGCTTGTGAGCTTAAAACATAATTATGGTAGCATGTTCTTTTTAGATCTAAGGAGTAGTGAATTAAATTTATGAGTATTAAAATTAAAATAATTATCAGCTACTTGATATTAATTATACTTACAACAAGTTTTTTAGGGATTTTAATTGGAAAAATAGCAAAGGATGCAGTATTTAAAGAAGTTATAGAAAAAAGCCAAACTATAACAGAATTAATCGACACTACAATAAGTGTAAGAAATGATTCCCTTATAGAAAAAGCTTATAGTGATTTGAATTCTGCCGAGGAGTTATTGTATAATTTCGGTAATATCCATGTGGATATTACTCAAAATATAAAAGTGGGGGATTATTATTTACCAATTTTATATGCTGGAACACAAAGACTATCATTAGATACTACAATTGTTGATGATATACAGAAATCTACAGGTACTGTAGCTTCTATATTTTTATTGAGTAATAATAAGTTAATAAGAGTATCCACAACCCGTATTAAGGGAAATAAAAGAATCGAAGGAACATACTACTCTAGTAATTCAGATGTTTACAATAAAATAATTAACAATCACGAGTACTTGGGTGTAACTTTATCTGAAGATAAAAATTATTTATCAAGAATTCAACCATTACTTGATAAAGATAAAAAAGTTATAGGCGCAATAGGCGTAGGTAATCCATTACTGAATACTTATTTAGAAAAAAAATTAAGTAACGTTAAAATAGGAAAAACGGGTTACGTATACATAATGGCTTCTGATGGTAAAGCGATTGTTCATCCTACTGATAAAGGTGAAAATCTAAGCCAATATGAATCTGCCCAAAAAATTTTCCATGCTAAAGATGGACTAATTGATTACACGCATAAAGGCGTACATAAATTAGCTTATTCTATGTATTTTGAACCTTGGGATTGGTATATAGTCACCACCGCTAACTATGATGATTTGGCATCATCAAGTAAATCAATTTTGTATACAACATTATTTAGTGGGTTATTAATGATTTTATTAGGCGGAATTATAGCTATATTTATGGCCAACAATTTAGTTAAACCCATCAATAAATTAAAGTCATACATGGAGATAGCGGGTAAAGGCGATTTAAATGTACGTTCAGACATAAATAATAAAGATGAAATAGGTGTGTTATCCGATAGTTTTAATAGCATGATAATTGAAAATAAACGATTAATAGAAGAATTAGTGCAATATGATAAATTAAAAACTGAATTTATTGCCAATATGTCTCATGAACTAAGGACACCGTTAAATATAATTTTTTCTACAGCACAACTATTTTCTGTATTTATAAACCAAGATTCTAATTCAACTAACACATGCAAGTTAAACGAATATACTAATTACATAAAACAAAATTGTAATAGACTCTTAAGACTGGTAAATAATATAATTGATATCAGTAAAATTGATTCTGAATTTATGGAGTTAGATTTAAAGAATCAAGATATAGTACGAGTTACTGAGGAAATAACATTATCCACTATTCCATATGTAAGTGATCTGTCAAGAACAATTATATTCGATACGGATATCGAAGAAAAAATCATGGCTTTTGACGAAGAAAAGATGGAAAGAATTTTACTTAATTTGATTTCTAATGCTACTAAATTTACGAAGCCTTTAGATACAATAGAAATTGGACTGCAAGATAAAGATAATCATATTATCCTTTCTGTAAAGGATAATGGTATAGGCATTCCTGAAGATAAGTTATCACAAATTTTTGAAAGATTTAAGCAGGTGGATCCATTATTAAGTAGAGCACATGAAGGTAGTGGTATAGGCCTTTCTATAGTTAAATCACTAGTTGAAATGCATGGAGGTACAATTAATGTACAAAGCGAGTATCAGAAAGGTACAGAATTTATAATTAGCTTGCCTTGTAAGGTGATTCCTGATAATCCGAATCCAGAAGTTGATTTCATTTATCATACAAATAGCGAAAAAACACAGATTGAATTTTCTGATATATATAAATAACTAAATACTGCTTTATATGTTCTAATTCACTATAAAAAAGAGGTTGATTTAAATCAACCTCTTAAAAATATTATTATTTAATTAAGCTAAGAAGATATCCATATCCTTCACCTTCCATTTTATCCGAAGGTATAAATTTTATAGAAGCACTATTTATGCAATATCTTTTGCCTCCCTTATCTTTTGGTCCATCATCAAATACATGACCTAAATGTATATCCCCACTTCTACTCCTAACCTCAGTCCGAGTCATGTTAAAACTCATATCCTCTTTCAAAGTAACCACTTCTGGTATAATAGGTTTAGTAAAACTTGGCCACCCGCATCCTGAATCATACTTATCCGCAGATGAAAATAGCGGCTCACCCGTTACTACATCCACATATATACCTGACTGCTTATTATCAAAATACTCATTTGAAAAAGCTTTTTCAGTATTGTTCTCCACTGCCACCATATATTGAATATCTGTTAACTTTGCCTTTAGTTCGTCATTACTGGGCCTAGGATATTTTTTAACATCTATCGTAACATCATTTTCACTAAGATTCGAAAAATTTATATGACAATATCCATTAGGGTTTTTCTCCAAATAATTTTGATGGTAATCTTCTGCTAAAAAGAAGTTTTGTAAAGGCAAAACTTCAGTATAGATATTTGATGTGTATTTTTCTTGTTCTTTTTTAATTACTTTATCAATTATTATCTTATCCATATCATTCTTATAATATATACCTGAACGATATTGGTCGCCTACATCATTTCCTTGTTTGTTCTGTGTCGTTGGATCTACTACTTTAAAAAAATCTGTTAAAAGAGTTTCTAAACTAACCCGCTTCGGATCATATTGAACATGTACTGTCTCAGCAAACTTAGTATTTCCTCTGCCAACCTCCTCATAAGTTGGATTATCCTTATTACCATTAGCATAGCCTGAAGTCACATCATATACCCCATAAATTCTAGACATATAAGCTTCAACTCCCCAAAAACATCCACCGGCTAGCCAAATATCATTTAATTTAGATTTATCAAAATTTATATTAACATTAGGATTTGCAGGAATCTTTGATGTTTTAGTTGATATAATAGATGAAACACCGTCTTTGTTTGTTTTTACTTTTGATAAAGCAGGTATTAAAACCACAGCTGCTAATATACAAAGTATTAGCACAATTATTCCTCTGAATTTAGTTTTCATAAAAAACACGCCTTTCTATTTTATTTTACCTCTTTAAATTCAGCCCTTATCTTCTCATTTCCATTATGACCTAATATTGTTTTAACTAAGCTTCCATCACTTCCTATAACTACTGAAGTTGGATATCCTCGAACCTCATATTTATTAGATACTTTACCACCCTCATCTAATAGTACTGTTAAATTCTTATAATCTAAACCGCTGAACCATTTTTTAAAATCCTCAGAATTTTTCTCTCCTCTGAAACTAGGAGATACTATAGTAATTACTACAAAATCTTTATCCTCTGCAGCTAACGTATTAATCTCATCTAAACCTGCAAGACATATAGAACACCAGGATGCCCAATATTTAATATACACTTTTTTTCCTGCATAATCAGATAGTTTATGACTTTTACCTTGAAGGTCCTTAAGTTCAAAATCAGCTGCCTTTTCCCCTTCATTCATTGTTTTTACTTCACTAGTTGTTTTCTTTTCTCCACTCGTTTTATTACTTCTTGCACAGCCTGACAAACCTAAAGTTATTAAACTCGCTATTAATAATATACTTAAAACCCTTATATTCCTCATAATTTCTTCCTCCTATTTTATTCAAATAATCTTATAATTATATTCAAACTATTATTCATAAGCAAGATCCCCATTAAAATTATAATTATCCCACCTGCAATTTTTATCTTTCCTAAATGTTTATTTAACTTTTTAACATGTCTTAGAAGTCCATCCGAGAAAATAGCAATTATTAGAAAAGGAATCATTAACCCTAAAGAGTAAATCACCATTAACCATACTCCATATAACGCCTGACCACCTGTTGCTGAAATACCAAGTACCGCTGCAAGTATAGGTCCTATACATGGGGTCCATCCAAAACTGAATGAAAATCCTAAAAGAAATATTGAAAGTATCCCATTACTGCTACTCTTAAGCACTAGTCTTCTTTCTCTATGTAAAAATTTCAAATGAACTAGACCCGTTTGATGAATGCCTAAAACGATAACTAGAAGTCCACAAAGTGTTATAAACCATTTACTATTAATTGCAGTTCCAAGAGAACCAGCACCAAATCCTAATATGATAAAGCTTGTAGATATTCCAACAACAAATACTAACGTCTTTGCTATAACAATAAGGTTTATATTTAACATTCCTATTTTTTTAATGTATTTTTCATTGCTTTGGTCTCCAGCGAATATCGAAATATAAACTGGAAGTAATGGTACTAAGCACGGTGAAAAGAAAGAAAAAATTCCTGCTACAAAAACCGTACCCATGAATATATCATTGCTTAACATTTTTCCCACCACCTTTGTTTCTATAATACTATTTTAATCTAATGTAGCTATTTAATACATAGAATATGATAAGGTAATTATTCAATTGTTCTATATTTTCAATAGTTATCCTATATTACCTTTTAAAAATCTCCATAAAAAAAAGAAGGTACCGTTTATAGTAACCTTCTCATACTGAAGTATCCTGTTAATGCTTACTTATTATCATCATACCGAAGTACCTGTAATAACTTGTATTTCATCCTCTAAATCTCGAACTTTTCCTCGATATACTTTAATTGCAAGGTACCCCGAAATTATTAAAGAAGCTGTTTCTGATATTGGGAACGCTATCCATATTCCGGTTAATCCAATGAATTTACTTAGAATAAATGCCAATGGTAATAAAATAATAATCTGTCTTGCAAAAGATATAATAAGGCTTACTTCTGCTTTACCAAGCGCTTGAAAGACCATAGAAAGAACTATTGCTATCCCAGAAAACACAAAACCTATACTGATAATTCTCAAACACTCAATTCCAATTGCCTCCATCTGTGGTGTACTGCTAAATAGCATAAGCAGCTGCCTCGGGAATATCAAAAATACTGTCGTACCAACCAGCATTATTGCGCACGCAAATATGCAACCATACTTCACAGTTTCCAGGACCCTATGCTTGTTTTTCGCGCCATAATTATAGCCAACTATAGGCATGAGCCCCTGTGTCAAACCGAATACAGGCATATATATAAAAGACTGTAATTTGAAGTATGCGCCAAATACTGCAACAGCAGTTCCAGAGAATCCTGCTAAAATCAAATTGATACCAGATACCATTATGGAACCTAACATTTGCATAAATATAGCAGGGATTCCAACTTTAAATATTTCACTTGTAATGTTGCTAGTATAATGAAATTTTCTTAAATTTAGTTTTAGTCCATTTTTATTTCTAAGTACGAGTTTAAGTGCATAGAGCATAGAGCATATTTGACCAACGACCGTTGCTATTGCTGCTCCCTTCACACCTAATTCAGGAAAAAACAACAATCCAAAAATAAGAATTGGATCAAGAACAATGTTGGTTATCGCACCTAATAATTGTATTCTCATAGAACTTAACATGTCACCAGTAGATCTTAAAATATTCATGCACACTTCTGATATAATGCTGCCAAATGAAAATAACATAATAATCCGAGTATATTGTACTGCATATTTAATAACAACAGGGTCGTCAGTAAACAGTTTAGAAAACATTTCGGGTACAAATGTTGAACAAATCGCAAGGATAATCGCCAATACAATACCTATTGCAAAGCCATGTTCCGCCGTATTTATCGCATCATCTTTGTTCCCCTCGCCTAGCTTTCTTGACATAAATGAGTTAATTCCTACGCCAAACCCCACAAATATTGATACTATTATTAATTGTATTGGAAAAGCTATGGATAAAGCCGTAAGCGCCTGCTCTGATATTTTTGCTACAAACATACTATCTACAACATTATATAGCGCTTGCACAATCATCGACAGCATAGCTGGCAATGACATTTTTATGATCAGCTTCTTTATATCCATATTCCCTAATTTATTCATATTTTCTTTCATTATTAATCCTCCATAAGTATCTTTGTATTATCTACCATTTTGACTAGTATACTTCTTATTTTTTCAATATCAGCATTAGGAATCTTATCAATGAGAATATTTTCCCATAATTTCAATGCCTCTGTAATGTTAGGAAATATATTTCTTCCTTTATCAGTTAGATATATACCCTTTTCACGTCTATCACTTTCATTAGCTACTCTATTAACATAATTATATTTTTCAAGATGGGTGATTATTTTTGTTATAGTGGCCTTATTAAATAAGAATAATTCATTTATTTCAGTTAGGTTAGCCCCATTATCATCCCTTAAAAATAACAATACTTCTGCTTGAACTTTATTTATATTATATTTTTTTAGCTTAATATCTATAAATTTTTTTTCATTTCTATATAATATTGAAATATTTCTTCCTATTATTTTACGCATATTTGCCTCCTTCCATAATGGTTGCCCAAGAAACTATTATACTTCATAACAGTTTCTTGGGCAACCATTATTTACAGCAATCAAAAACAACATCAAAGTATAATCTCTGTTGACTTTTATATATAATATTTGTAGAATATAATAAAGTGGGTGATTAGAATTAAAGACCTTTTAAAAGCATATAAAAACAATATATTATTTTGCATTATACTGATTATATCTTTGTGTATCTCTATAACTATTGGTGCTATTTCTATGTATTTTATATCTTATTACACGCAAAACATATGGTTATCACGTCTTTCATGTGCTTTGATTTTCAGCATATTTCCTTTCATTTGTTGCTCAATTTTTAACATAAAATATTCAAGACAATTTAGAAATACACTTTCGATTTTTTTGAAAGCATCAATTCTCTCCTATTCCCCTATTTTTGTATTAGGATTTATAATATCTTTAATTGTAAGCAGTAAATAGATAAAGCCTATCTCATAGATTTCTCTATTAAATAAGCTTTATCAGTTACATGTTTTTCTATTACAAACATACCCTCTATTTTAAAATCGGTAATGCTTCTGCCCATTCTAATACTACTAATACACTTTTTAAGATATCCTTTTGTAGTTCAACCTCATTTTCATACGAGTTGGAATAAAAATCTCTTCTAATTTCAGTTATATCTTTAATTGTCTCAAAAATGGTGTGTGCTTCATGATTAATTACATAGCCTTTGGGTAGAAATGGTAGTTTTATACCTTCTCCAAATAAAATATAACTTTGTGGCAATGTCTCATATGTATGACCACTACAACAATAAGTTGTTGTATAACCTTTCTGGTTTAATATCTTTATTATTACTATATATAAATCATCAATATTAACCAATTTACTACCACAATTACCACAAGGAATTCTCCTTGAAGAAGCATAAACTTTAAAGCAATTCAAGCATATTTTTTTCATTCATATCCCCCATTCACCTATTCAATACATATAATAACATTAATATTAAGATCTATGTTAAATCATCTAATTTAATTATTTATTTATTTATTATTCTAAATATATAACCTTTAACTTAGTTTCTTCTATTACAGTGTCCCCCGTTTAATTATATTAAATAATACTTTCATTAATTAAGTTATTAAAATTTATTACGAAGTGATGTTATGTTAAAATTTTTAAAGATCAATGATATCAAGTTAGGATTAAAAATGCTTACCATTTTATTAATTCCAGTTATCGCACTTATATGTATTTCATCTGTTTCACTAATAAATACAATCATCGTTTCAAACATGCTTATAACTAACTTATATGAAGAAATGCATCAAAGTGAATATTGGCTCCTCAATGCCGATAGAGACTATTACCAAGCTCTTTTAGCTGAGCAAAGCATGGTTTAGATCTTAGTAAAATATCTGAAACCATAGATCAACTTTCAAGTGGACTTGAAGAAACTTCGGCTTCTACAGAAGAAATGAACGCTTCTTCCAAAGAAATTGAACAAGCTGTAGAGACAATTGCTTCAAAATCACAAAATGGTGCCATTTCAGCAAAACAAATAAGTGAACGAGCAAATTTGCTAAAGACTGAGGCTGTTGAATCGCAGAAAAATTGACAAAATATGGGTCTTTTGTTGAATCAGAAACTTAAAATAGCTTTAGATCAAACTAAAGCTGTTGAGCAGATAACCTCTCTCACAGAAGGAATATTAGAAATAACCTCACAAACAAATCTTCTGGCTTTAAATGCGGCTATTGAAGCCGCACGAGCTGGAGAATCTGGAAAAGGCTTTGCAGTGGTGGCCGATGAGATTAGAAACCTAGCAGAAGTCTCCAAAAACAGTGCTATTCAGATTCAGACAGTTACCACCACCGTAGTAACCGCTGTGGACAGTCTTAAGGAAAGTTCCACAGAACTTTTGAATTATCTAGATACTCAGGTTGTACCCGACTATCAAAAGCTAGTTAATACGGGAGATCAGTACAACGATGATTCTATCATCTTTGATGAATTAGTAACTGATTTGAGTGCAACTTCTGAACAGCTTCTAGCGTCTATTCATGATATATCCACTGCATTAAACGAAGTTAGTTCAACCTCTACCGAAGGTGCCAGTAGCATTGGTATTATAGCTGAAAAAACAAGTAACATAGTTAAAATGTCAAATGATGTTATTTCTATATCCAACAACTCAAAGGAAAGCACTGAAAAATTAGTTGAAATGGTATCAAAATTTAAAATTTAAACACAAGTATTTACTCTAAGTAGTTCAAACTAAGCCCCATAGATAAAATAATCTATGGGGCTTAGTTTCCGGGCTTAAATGACACCCAAATAAATCCTTTTTAATTATATTAACACCTTATCACCGTGGTTTCCAATCCAACACGGGATACCTGGATATTTCGCGTCAAGATAGTCACTAAACAATAGTGGATTTTCGGTATTACCAGAAAACATCTCATAGTGACCTGGTACCACAAGTCCAGGATTAATATCGCCTGCCAAATCCACTGCCTCTTGATACGTCATATTACCGATAATATTTGCGCGATATTTTTTAGCATCTCTTCCGTTTATAGGTATAAACATAGCATCTATCCTATTCCATTTTTTTAACTTAGAATGTAGCCCCTCGTATATGCATGTATCACCAGAGTGATACAATACGCAACCATTACTCTCAATTATGAACCCTAAATATGGATAGTTCCCTGTAACAACATCTTTATCTAAAAATTCATGTGCTGATGCTATTCCTGTTATTTTTAGTTCCCCAGCGGTTATCGCTGTATCATCATAAAGACCAATAAACCTAGCCTCCGGTATATTTAAATCTTTTGAAATCCCCTTAATTAAAAGCTTTGGAACTACAAACTTTGCCTTTGGAGAACTCAAAGATATTTGATGCCAAGCGCCCCTATCTATATGGTCAATATGATCGTGACTTCCAAATATAAAGTCTGCATTTGTAACTTCCTGTGCTCCAAGAAGTGGTGGTATATTCCTACCTGGATGGTCAGATAAAAATGCATCCACATAAATAACAGTTTCTCCTAATTTCACGATATAACCCATTTGTCCAAGCCACCAAAATGCCATGTTCCCCTTTTGTAAATTACAGTTATTGATTTCCTCTATAAGCTCTATTCCGTTTTTCATAAATTCACCACTTTCTCAGAATTTATTTTAATTTATATGATAATACACGTATTAGATTCTTCTTTATATAAAATCAAACTATTTATATGGCTTCTGCAAGTGCAGACATGTCTCCTTCTTCTATTCCATAGCTTTACATTTTAAGATCAGTAACATCACATTTCAAATGCTGCTACTCCAATGGCTACTGGACCACTATGAGATGAAATCATGCATCCCGCTTGAATCCATATGATTTTTTTAAAGCCTTCCTCTTTTGCAATTTGTTCCATACGTTGCTTTATGTGTTCTTCAAGACCCAAAGAATATATAAGATAAATCCGTTCTTTATCCATATGGTATTTTGAAATATATTCTTTCATATATTTTTCTACAATATTACCTGTTTTACCACGGTACTTTTGGGTTGAAACAAGTTCTCCGTTAACAATTTCAATGAGTGGTTTCAATTTTAGTAATGTCCCACCTAGATATGCCGCGTTGGATACGCGTCCTCCTGCTTTCAAATATACAAGATCACCGGGAATAAAAGATACTCTTGCTTTAGCTGCATAACTCTCAATTTTTTTAACTAAATCATTAGGCAGCATATCTGAATGTTTTTCTATAAGTTCAGCTGCTTTCAAAACAATTGCTGTTAGCCCACCAGTAACATTCAATGCATCAGCATGGTAAACATTGTCCATTCCCTCTGAAGCAATAATTGAATTTTGGTACGTACAAGATGGTTTGGATGAATACCCAACATGAATAATAATACACTTCTGTTACTTCTATTGAACCATCTTTATAAGATTTATCCCCCATTATTACATGCATAGGAACTACACTAATATTATGTAATTTAACGAGGTCTGATGGCATATCAGATCCGCTCTCCGTTACTAAAATAATATTTTTCATAGGTTTACCTCCATATCTTATGAACGTGTTATAACATATTAATTTAATTAATTTTACCATTACCATGTGAAATTAACAAACAGGCTTTGTCCACTACATTTTAGGTGCACCTAATAAAAAAAACAAATCACAGGCTATCACACCTGCGATTTGTTTTTTTATTAATTTATCTAGAGTTTTTTAGAGAATATCGCTAATACAAGTATAATTCCTAGACCAAATAACATAAGCGACTTTTGCTCAATTGAATTAATACCCACAACTGCTACAAAAGCAACTGCTACAGGGATTACCCATTTAACAAGATTGTACCAAACGTTAAAGAGTCCAAATTTTAGTGTACCACCATTTGTAAGTTCTTCCTTAAGATCTTCCTTCTTAATAACCCAACCAACAAATACAGCTAACAGTAAACCACCAATTGCTAAGAAAATCTTATCTGTTAGAATATCGAAGAAATCGAATGCACCTACACCTAGGAATGTAGAACCAGACATTAAACCCATAGAAAGTGAAGCGATGACACCAGTTACTGCCATGATTGCACCCGCTATTAATACTGATGTTTTTCTTAGCATATTTTTTTGATCAATTAGGTAGGATACAACGACTTCAAATAATGAAACTGAAGAAGTCAATGCTGCAACTGAAAGTGCAATGAAGAACAATGCTGCTAAAACAACTCCTATACCGCCACCCATTTGGGCAAACACTTGAGGAACAACAACAAATACAAGTCCTGCACCCTGTGCCGGTTCCATGCCAAATGCAAAGAGAGCTGGGAAAATTGCTATACCAGCAAGTAATGCAACGGATGTATCTAACGCAGTAATAATAAGCGCATTAGATTGTAAGTTTTCTTTTTTGCCTAAGTAACTACCATAAGTTATCATACAACCCATACCTAGACTGAGTGAGAAAAACGCTTGTCCTAGTGCTGCAAGGAAAGTTGCACCAGTTACCGCTGAAAAGTCTGGTTTAAATAAGAAATCAATACCGGCACCAGCACCTGGTAGTGTTACACTTCTAACTGCTAAGATTATAAGTATTACGAAAAGCGCTGGCATTAATATTTTACCTGCTTTTTCAATACCGCCAGAGATACCCTTTATAACAATAGCCATATTCAATGCTAAGAATGCTAGCAACCATAAAAGTGGTTGAACTGGATTACTGATAAAGGCTCCAAAAGTATCGCCAATTGTACCTACATTACTTAAAAGTCCAGTGAATGATTTAAATACGTAGGCTAATGCCCAGCCGCCTACTACAGGGTAAAAACCCATAATGAAGAATGCAGAAACAACACCTAAAACACCTGCAAAAGTCCAGCGTGGACTAAAGTGTTTATAAGCACCTACTGCCGCAAGACTTGTCTTACGGCCCACTGCAAGTTCTGCGATCATAAGACTAAGCCCGATAACAAAAACAAACCCTAAATAAATAATAATAAATGCACTACCACCGTTTTCACCAGCCATATAAGGGAAACGCCAGATGTTACCTAACCCAACAGCTGATCCAGCTGCTGCCATGATGAATCCTATACGCGATCCCCAATTTTCTCTGGGTTTGTTTGAATTGTCTTGTTTCATGATTTATGCCCCCTTTAAAATAATTTTATATTCAATGCTTTCGCCATTAAATAACAATTGTAAGATGATGCAGTGATTTCTGAAACATTGCTAAACTTATGAAAAGAAAGACCCTTTACGCGTTTAGAATATTCAGACAATTGAATCAAAAGTGCTTGTATTTGTTCTTATAAAATTAAATTTATATTATCATATTCCTAACTATATGTCAATTGATAATATCAAAGAACCTTTTAACTTTCTTTCTTAGTCTTTTATTTTGAAATCCTTTCTAATTGCTAGATATCTTTGCGTTTAAAAAACAGGGAATTCTATATTTAGGATTCCCTGTCTTTATACTCTATTAGCAAAGACATATAGGCATTTCACTTTAAATCCAAGTCCTTTAATAATTCTTTTGCATTCTGAGCATCTTCTAGCGGAACTTGTATTTCCATAGTATTATTAAATACAGCAAAATTTCTAACAAGCTCTCCTTTAATAAAATATTTTATTTCACCAGAATCCAAAATAGACTTAACTATAGGTATTATACTAATGTCACCTGTTACTGCTATTGTAATAAGCTCTACATACTCATATTCGTCCAATTCCTCACTTGGCAATTCTTTAACTAATTGAATTTTACAATCTGTGCAAAAATCAAATCCTTCTCTATACTCACATTTGCATTTCGGACAAAACATTTTTATACCTCCCTGTTATTTCTGTAATCTTCTAAAAGTTGATCCATAACCCAACTCGTTCGCGAAGCACTAATTCCTTTGCTTGGGCATACTCCCAGACCATTAAGATCGTTTACTACGCTTTGAATCAGTTGCTTCTGAATATGAATCGGCTTTACAATGCATATTGGAGTAATCCCTTCATTAGTTGTAAGGATAACCGGCTCTGTTCCATAAGTTGAAAAGGATATCTTCCCCTTACTTCCGACAATCTCATTCATATCATAGTCAGAAAAGCTTGAAAAGCACCAGATCCCTGTTCCCTTGACACCTGATTCAAATGAAAGCGAAGCGGTGACTATATCTTCCGCACTATATAATTTGGATTGATTAGCTGCATACCCAGTTGCTTCCTTTATAGGTCCGAGGATATAGTCTAATACATCTAGGGTGTGAGAAGCAAGGTCTAGAAATTCTCCACCGCCTGAAATTTCCGGGATGACTCTCCATGGCAAGTGGCCAGAACTCAAGTCAATTTTTATGGGTTTCCTGTATAATGTAATAGAAACAAACCGTATTTCTCCGATTTCCCCTGAATCAATTAATTCCTTAATCTTTATGAAGCGTTCCAAAGCTCTCCTATAATATGCAACAAATAATGGCACTCCCGCATTTTCACACGCCTGTATCATTGCTGTACATTCCTCAAAATTCCTAGCCATGGGCTTTTCAACATAGACCGGCTTTCCTGCCTGTGCACATTTCAATGTATACTCCTTATGAAATGCAGGAGGGGTGGCTATGTAAACTGCGTCAACATCAGTGTCATTAATTAAGCTATCAGCATTATCATACCACTTCGGCACGTTGTGACGTACCGCATAATCCTTAGCAAGCTCTCCGTCACGGCGCATTACAGCTACTAATTGCGAATGGTTTGCCTCTTGAAATCCAGGTCCGCTCTTAACTTCGGTAACATTTCCACATCCAATAATTCCCCACCGTATTATCTTCATTTATACCAGTCTCCTTTTTAATATTATAATACATTATAACATTGAAGGAAGTTATATTGAAAATATTAAATATAATTTACATTTTATTATGATATAATACTAATAGTAGTTTTTTTCATTTTAATCACAAAAAACTAATAGCTATCTTCCCAGTTTATGTTATGATATTAAGATACGAAATAATAACTGGAAGTTGTCGTTTCTATAAAGTTAAAAAAATTTATTTACCTATTGAGAAAGAAAAGAGAGGTGTTCTATGATGAAAAAGAAATCAAATATTGCTATTTTGGCTATAATCCTTGTTATTGTCGCAGTATCTATATTTTCTAAACCAGATCAAACGTCAACGCTTATTAAATTTAATGAATTTCAAACCAATTGGACAAATAATAATATAAAAAGCTTTGTCGTGGAAGATGATCAGAGATCAATTTCAGGAACTTTAAAAGATGGAACCGCATATAATACGGTTGTTCCACCTGCTAGGTTAAATCAATGGCTGGAAGCTAATCCAAAAGCTTCAGATGTTCAGGAAACATACCTAAAACCATCTGATCTTGATATGTGGTTACAGGTTTTACCTAATGTATTATTCATATTAATGCTTGTAGGATTTGGTTTTATATTCCTAAAGAAATCAAAAGGTGCCGGTGGCGGCGGTGGCGTAATGAAGTTTGGTAAAAGCAAAGCAAAACTAGTTGATCCTAATGCCAAAAAAGTTAGTTTTGATGATGTTGCAGGAGCTGACGAAGAAAAAGCTGAACTTGCAGAGATAGTAGATTTTCTTAAGGGACCTAAAAGATATATGGATATGGGTGCTCGTATACCAAAGGGTGTTTTACTGATAGGACCTCCAGGAACTGGTAAGACACTTCTTGCAAGAGCCATTTCAGGAGAAGCTGGAGTCCCATTTTTCAGCATCTCAGGTTCAGATTTTGTAGAAATGTTTGTGGGTGTTGGAGCTTCTAGAGTAAGAGATTTATTTGATCAGGCCAAAAAGAATGCTCCTTGTATAATTTTCATAGACGAAATTGACGCTGTTGGAAGACAAAGAGGCGCAGGCGTTGGTGGTGGAAATGATGAGCGAGAACAGACATTAAACCAACTGCTAGTTGAGATGGATGGATTTGGAGAAAATGAAG
>NZ_JBNMNU010000016.1:0-37395 GCF_051278035.1 Clostridium sp. | reverse complement strand
TACATTTGGGAGACATATTTATGCACTTGGAGGAAATGAAAAAGCTGCAAGGCTTTCTGGAGTAAAAACAAAATGGGTTGTATTCTTGGTTTTTGTTAATATGGGGATTTTATCTGCCCTTGCTGGACTTGTATTTGCGGCAAGATTAAATTCTGCAACGCCGAATGCCGGGGTTGGGTTTGAACTTGATGCTATTGCGGCATGCTTTATAGGAGGAGCTTCAACAGCAGGTGGTATTGGAACAGTCATGGGAGCAATAATTGGGGGCCTATTCATGGGAGTTATGAATAACGGAATGTCACTAATTGGAGTAGGAATTGATTGGCAACAGACTATAAAGGGCATGGTACTATTACTTGCTGTAGCATTTGATGTATACTCAAAATCAAAAACAACGTAATTAAAGTTTATACACTAGTTGTGAGTAGGAGATTATTATATGAGAAATAAAGTAATGGAGATATTTAAGAATTTTAAGTTAGGTACAAAGATAATAGTATGCTACTTTATAATATCTGTAATATCAATATCTTTTAGTACATTTATTTATCAAGAAATAAATAAGAGAATAATGACACAAAAGGTAGGTGAAATGGCAGTTCAAACACTGAAAACAATAGATTCTAATTTGAATTTATTAATATATACAGTTAATAATGAATCTAAAATTCTTTTATCTGATCAAAGTGTTCAGAATATTTTGAAAAATGGCAATAAGTACTTTAATTATGATAGTCAAACTACTGTTAATAGAAATCTGACAGAACTCATACAATCAAATATGTTTATCTCCTCTGTGTATATATTTGATAATTATGGAAATAGATACTTTGTGGACAAGAAAGCGTATAAATCATTTAATCTTAAGGATATAGAAAATTCCTACTGGTATGATGATCTTCAAAAAGCAAAGGGTGGATATTTATTGAAAAGTGACGGTGGAAGGTTATTTAATCAACCGGACCAGAAAGTTATTTCAATTATAAGAGTTATTAATGATTTAGAAAGTCAGATGCCTATTGGAACAATGGTAATAAATATTCCTGAAGAAGCAATTTCTAAGTCTTTTAAGAATATTACGGAAAAAGGTGACATTGGCATCCTTTTAAGGGATCAAAATAATAATGATATTATTAATTCAATGGATTTGTCGAAATATCATATTAAAGATAGTGATGAGTACGAAATGAAGGAAAATCATTACTATCATATTGAAAAGGTAGAGGATAATAATTATATTATCTCTTATTTAAAAAATGATATGAATTTTACAATAATAAGTATAGTTCCCTTTAGTGAAATTTCAAAGCAGTCAAATATATATATGCTTGTAATTTTTGGAATGCTTATTTTAAGTAGTATTATGAGTTTTTTTGGTTTAATATTAGTGTCTTCTAGCATAACAAGGCCAATAAATAAATTAATAAAATCTATGAGAGCAGTTGAAAATGGGGAATTCAGAAAAGTAAATATAGAAACGGGAAATGATGAAATTGGAAAATTAAAAAATGTATATAATACTATGATTTATAAAATAGAAAATTTAATAGAACAAATTAAGAAGGAACAGAAGATAAAGAGAAAGGCGGAACTTAATGTACTCCAATCCCAAATTAAGCCACACTTCTTATATAATTCTTTTGATGCAATAAGTTGTTTAGCATTAGAAGGACGAAATAATGAAGTATATAAAATCATTAAGGCATTAGGTAATTTTTACAGAACAAGTCTTAGTAATGGAAAAGAAGTGGTAACCGTTGATGAGGAGCTTCAGACAGTTAAAAGTTATATTACAATACAACAAATAAGGTATGATAATATATTCACAATTAGTATGGATATAGATGAAAGGGCCAATGAATATAAAATATTGAAATTAGTTATACAGCCTTTAGTTGAAAATTCAATATATCATGGAATAAAAACCACAAATAGGAAGGGGAAAATATTTATAAGTACATCTTTGAAAAATGATTATGTTGAAATTGTGGTACAAGATGATGGTGTTGGAATAAGCAAGGATAAACTTCAAAATATAAAGCAGCAGAGTACAAAAGGAATAGGACTTCGTGGTACCATGGAAAGATTAAATATTTTTTATAGTGGAAAAAGTAAGTTCGAAGTGGAAAGCAAAACTGACGAGGGAACTAAAATTACAATTCATATTCCTATCGAACAGGAGGAAAATAATGAGTAGTAATACTATAAAAGTCTTAATTGTTGATGATGAACACTTAGTAAGAAATCTATTAAAAATATGTATAGATTGGAACTCCATAGGCATGGAAATTATAGGGGAAGCTGCGTCGGGTGAGGATGCAATAGAGCTAGTTTGTAAATACCAGCCGGAATTAATTTTTACAGATATTTGCATGAACAATATGGATGGTATTGAGTTTGCCGATTCGGTAATGAAAAGTTATCCTAATATAAAGGTAGTTGTTATCTCAGGATATGATGATTTTAAGTATGCTCAGAGATGTATTAGAGCTGGAATTAAAGATTATTTGTTAAAACCCATTAATGATGAGATGGTATTAGAAACTGCTTTGAAGATGAAAAAGTCAATAGAAGAAGAACGAGAAGCTTTATCTGCAATTACAAGAGAACATGATATTTATAATTTACCGGGGAAAAAGTCAAATAAATTTATTGATGAAATAACTGAATATGTAAAGCTAAACTATGGAGATTGTGAACTTACTTTATCAAAGGTAGCACATGTATTTTTTATTAATGCAAGTTATTTAAGCAGAATATTTAAAAAAGAAATGGGAATTAACTTTATGGAATATTTAGTGAGAATAAGGATTGAAAGAGCTATTATGCTTCTTAATAATATGGATTTAAAAGCATATGAGATAGGTGAAAAAGTGGGCATATCTGATTCTAGTTATTTTAGTACCTGTTTTAAAAAAAATACTGGGTATTCAATTAGTGAATATAGAAGAGATAATTAAAAGAGTAAAAATATCTAATGAAAAAGTAAAAATTCTAAATTCATTTAGATAGTTTTGGGGTTTATAATTAAGTTGTAAACGTAAACAAAATATTATAATGGAGGGGAATTATATGAATAAAAGATTCAAGAAAATTTCATCATTGTTATTAACAATTGCATTAACTTCAAGTCTTGTGGCTTGCGGTAACAAGGCCTCTGATAGTGAGAAAACCGGAGGAGAACAAGAGAAAATAACATTAAAATTTTGGCATATATGGACATCTGATACTGACTCAAACAGACAAAATGTAGAAGCTGTAATTAAGGAGTGGAATGACGCAAATCCTAATGTGCAAATTGCAGCAGAAGCCACTGAAAATGAGGCATACAAGACAAAAATAAAGACAGCAATATCTGCTAACGAAGCACCAGACATATTTGTAACTTGGGGAGCGGGATTTTCTAAACCGTTTGTCGATGCATCTAAAGTATTACCTTTAGATGATTACTTAAAAGATGGAACTAAAGAAAGACTATTAGACGGAACACTTACGTATTTAACCTATGATGAAAAAACTTATGGATTGCCATATACCAGTGATATGGGCATATTCTATGTAAATAAAGAATTATTTGATGAAAATAATATAAAGATACCTGAAAACTATGATGATTTACTAGTTGCAGTAAAAGAATTCAATGCTAAAGGAATTACACCTATGGCTGTTGGTGCTAAAGACAAATGGCCAGGAATGTTCTATTATGATGCATTAGCACTCCGCGAGGGTGGTGCAAAATTAAGTAATGATGCTCTAGCTAAGAAAGCATCATTTGAAGATCCTGCTTTTGTAAATGCAGCAGCAAAATTAAAACAACTTGTAGATGCAGGTGCATTTAACCCGGCAGCACTTGGTTTAACTAGAGACGAATCTGAAGTGCCATTTCTTCAAGGAAAGATTCCAATGTATTATAACGGAAGTTGGCTAGGTGGTAGTATCGAAGAGGATACATCAGCGGTTAAAGGTAAAATCATAGCTATGAATTTTCCAACAATTAATGATGGGTCTGGTGATAAAGATGAGTTTTTAGGTGGAGCTATCATGGGATTTATGGTTAATGCAGATACAGAATACAAAGATGAGTCCACTAGAGCTCTTAAATATATAGCAGAAAACATATCTAAGAAATTATATGAGACAGGTGCTGGAATACCAACTTGGAAAGTGGATGTTGATGAATCAAAACTTTCTCCAATCACTAAACAAATAGTTGATATAGCTAAGAAGTCCACAGGAAATGTTGTTTGGTGGGATAGTTACCTAGGCGGCGCAGACGCTGAGACTCATAAGGATTTAGTTGCACAGATTTTTGGTGGCCAAATAACCCCCGAAGATTTTGCAAAACAGATGGAAGCACTCAATAAAAAATAAATAAGAATTTGGAAGTGAATCTCCTGTTAATTACATAATGAAAAGTAATTGGCAGGAGAATTTGCATATGAAAACCTTGAAAAATGAAGGGGGCATCAAGACATGGATAAGGTATTAAAAGATAAAAAAGCAATATTAATATTTATTTTTCCGGCATTATTAATATTTTCTATTGCTATTATACTTCCTATTATATCTTCAACTTACTATAGTCTTTTAAGTTGGGATGGAATAGGAGAAGCTTCGTTTGTTGGATTTAAGAATTATATAGATTTATTCGTAAACAATACAGATGGATTTACAATGTCAGTTATTAATTCATTTATACTAGCTGTGCTATCAGTAACTATTCAGTTATCATTAGCACTTACATTAGCTTTTATTTTGGCTAGGGGTATTAAGGGTGAGAGCATCTTTAGAACTTTATACTTTATACCAGTAATAATATCAACTGTGGTTATTGGTCAACTTTGGATGAAAATATATCACCCTGACTATGGAATGTTAAATATTCTTCTGGAAAATATAGGATTAGAAAAATATGCACACGCTTGGCTTGCGGATCCAAAAACAGCACTATTTGCGGTTTTTGTACCAATTATTTGGCAATATATTGGTTATCATATGCTTCTAATATATGCTGGAATTAAATCAGTTTCTCCAGATATATATGAGGCAGCAAAAATAGATGGAGCTTCTGAGTTTAAAATGGCTACTGCAATAACTATTCCTCTTATCAAACCAATATTACAGGTATGCACGGTATTTGCAGTTACAGGTTCTTTTAAGGCTTTTGATTTGATTTATATTATAACAAATGGTGGACCACTACATGCAAGTGAGGTTCCAAGTACATTAATGTATAGTACAATTTTTGATAAATACATGTATGGATATGGAAGCGCTATGTCTACATTTATTATTGTAGAATGTTTAGTATTTACATTAATATTGCGTAAAATGTTCCAAACTAAAAAAGACAGTCAAGCTTGATATTAATAAGATTAGGAGGAATTTTTATGGAACAGGTAAAAAAGCAGAAAATTAAAAGTACAATATTAACAGCTACATTAATTATAGTTGCAGTGATCCAGTTATATCCTTTAATTTGGCTAGTGTTAGTTTCATTCAAGGATAATACTGAGATTTTTGGAGGAAATGTTCTTGGATTACCTAAGGTATGGAAAATATCCAACTATACTAGTGCCCTTACCAGTGGAAAAGTAGGAGTATATTTTATAAATAGTGTAGTTGTTACAGGAGCAACTATTGTTATTTCAAGCATCCTTATAGCTACATCTTCATATGCAATAGCCCGAATGAAATGGAAGTATAGTAAATTAACATTAATTATTTTCCTGCTCGGGATGATGGTGCCAATACATTCAACTTTACTACCACTATTTTTAATATTAAGAAAATTAAATATACTAAATACTTATTGGGCTCTAATAATCCCATATGTGGCATTTGCTCTTCCTATGGGGATTTTTATAATGACAAGTTTCCTTGAGGGAATACCAAAGGAGCTAGAAGAAGCAGCCTGTATTGATGGCTGCAATATATATCAAATTTTCTATAAGATTGTTTTACCATTATTAAAACCTTCACTAGCAACTGTTGCCATATTCACATATTTAGCAAGTTGGAATGAACTTATGTTTGCAAACACATTTTTGAATAATCCAGACCTTAAAACATTGCCGGTTGGTATAATGTCAATGGCAGGACAGCATGCTACGGAGTGGGGTCCAATTCTAGCAGGACTTGTTATCGCAACATTACCAACTATTCTAATATATATACCACTTAGCAACCAAGTGCAGAAGAGTTTAATGACTGGTGCTGTTAAAGGCTAATTATATTATTAAAAAACTTCTTAAACAAGGTTTATAAAGTCTTTAAAAAGTGATATAATGAAATTATATAGTTAAACATTTACAAAATATATATAGAGGAAGGAATGATAAATTTATATGATAGATTTACCTTTGTATAAAAATGAGAATTTAAGTTTTGAAGAGCGTGCTAAAGATATGGTATCCAATATGACGCTATTTGAAAAAGTTAGTCAAATGACTTATAATTCCGCTGCTGTGCCAAGGCTTGGCATATCATCTTATAACTGGTGGAATGAAGCACTGCATGGAGTTGCTAGAGCTGGTGTTGCTACAATGTTTCCACAGGCTATAGGAATGGCAGCTACCTTTGATGAGAAATTAATTTATGAAGTTGCTGGGGTTATTTCAACTGAAGGGAGAGCTAAATATCATGAATATCAAAGAAAAGGTGACCATGATATTTATAAGGGATTAACTTTCTGGTCTCCTAACATTAATATTTTTAGAGATCCAAGATGGGGACGTGGTCATGAAACATATGGTGAGGATCCTTATCTAACAGGAAGACTCGGTGTAGCATTTATCAAAGGGTTACAAGGAAATGAAAAATATATGAAATCAGCTGCTTGTGCCAAACATTTTGCAGTACATAGCGGTCCTGAAGCGGAGCGTCATAGTTTTAATGCAGTAGTGTCTAAAAAAGACCTTCGGGAAACCTATCTACCAGCTTTTAAGGATGCTGTTGTGGAAGCTAAAGTGGAAGCTGTGATGGGCGCTTATAACAGAACAAACGACGAACCTTGTTGTGGAAGTAAGGCGCTTTTAAGTGTTATTCTTCGCGAAGAATGGGATTTTAAAGGACATGTAGTTTCAGACTGCTGGGCAATAAAAGATTTCCATGAAAATCATAGGATTACTAGTAATGCTGTAGAATCAGTTGCGCTTGCTGTTAATAATGGCTGTGATTTGAACTGTGGTAACATGTATCTCAATGTTTTAATTGCTTGTAAAGAAGGTCTTGTTTTAGAAGAGACCATTGATAAATCAGTTGAAAGGCTTATAACTACTAGAATGAAACTTGGTATGTTTGATAATCCGCGAGTGGTGCCTTACACAAGTATTCCTTATGAAGAAAATGACTCGAAGCAGCATAGAGATTTTGCTTTGAAGGTATCAGAGAAAACAATGGTTCTTTTAAAGAATGAAAACAATATACTACCACTTAACAAAGATAATATTAACTCTATAGCGGTAATTGGGCCAAACGCAAATAGTAGAGATGCGCTAATTGGAAATTATTTTGGTACAGCATCAAAATATGTGACAGTTCTAGAGGGTATTCAGCAAGCTGTAAAATCAAATACCAGAGTTTACTATGCGCAGGGTTGTCATCTGCACAAAGATAAAGTGGAAGACCTTGCTATGAAAAATGACAGAATATCAGAAGCAATTTCAGTAGCAGAAAGATCAGATCTTATAGTCATGTGCCTTGGCTTTGATGCAACTATTGAAGGAGAAGAAGGTGATGAGGGCAATATATATGCAGCGGGTGATAAAAATAATTTAAATCTTCCTGGGCTTCAACAAAAACTTTTAGAAGAAGTATATAAGACGGGAAAGCCTGTTATTTTAGTACTTGCATCTGGAAGTGCTCTTGCAGTTAATTTTGCGGATGAACATATACCTGCAATTATACAAGCTTGGTATTCAGGTGCGCAGGGGGGCAAGGCAATATCTTCATTAATTTTCGGTGATTATAGTCCTTCAGGGAAATTACCAGTGACTTTTTATAAAACAACAGAGGAACTTCCAGATTTTATTGATTATTCTATGAAAAATAGAACCTATAGATATATGGAGAATGAGGCGCTTTATCCTTTTGGATATGGACTTAGCTATACAAAATTTGAATACTCTAATCTTGTAATAAGTAAGGATGAAGTTAAATCTGGTGAATCTGTTAAATTTAAAATAACGGTAAAAAACATTGGTGAGCGTGAATCTTACGAAACTGTGCAGTTATATTTGAAAGATGTGGATTCAAGCGTAATTACACCAAAATATGAATTAAAAGGAATCAAAAAGATTAATTTAAAGGTTGGACAAGAGAAGCAAGTTGATTTTGAATTAACATCGAGGCAAATGGCACTTATTGATAACGACGGAAATTGCATTCTTGAACCAGGAATATTTCAGGCTTTTGTGGGAGGAAGTCAGCCAGATCATCGAAGTATTGAGCTTATGGAAACAGATGTGGAAAAATGTACTTTCGAGGTAAAAGGAGAAATATTACAACTAGAATATTAATTACGCATATCAGCATATTCATGAGGTATAATAAAGTAAGACGTATTGAGCAGGGGTACATTATTACTGCTTAAAATATTAGGATATGTGGTGAATAATATGTTAAATAATAAACGAATTATAGATCAAGAAGTAATAAAAGATTCAAATAGAAAGAAGATACTTAATCTTCTGGTGGAAAAAAGAGAGTATACAAAACAAAACATTTCAAAGGCAGTTGGTGTTAGTATTCCCACTGTAATTTCAAATGTTAATGAATTGATAGAAGAAGGCTTAGTTGAAGAGGGTGGAGTTGAGGGATCAACTGGTGGAAGAAAACCTATAATTGTCAGATTTTTACCTGATTCTAAGTATTCTTTTGGTGTAGAATTTATGCTGAAGAATGTAAGGGTTATCTTGGTTAATATTGATGCTAAAATAAAATTTGAGACTGATTTTGCAGTCGAGCATTATAGAGATTTAGAAGGTATTATTGAGAAAATCCACGTAATTATAACTAAGGTTATAATTCAAATGTCAATTAGTACTAAAGATATCCTTGGAATTGGGTTTTCTCTTCCTGGTACAGTTAATGAAGATAGCTTAAATCTTGAACTTGCACCAAATATAGGCATGAAGAATGTGGATTTTAGCATATTCTCCCATATACTTGAGTTTCCTATATTTATAGAGAATGAGGCTAATGCTGCTGCTTTGGGTGAGTTAAACCTTGGTATTGCTAAAAAAATGAAAAATTTAGTTTATCTATCTATCAATGAAGGTATAGGAGCGGGTGTAGTAATTCAAGATCACCTTTACAAAGGAAAAAACAAAAGAGCTGGTGAACTTGGACATATGACAATTGTACCTAATGGGAAACCTTGTAATTGCGGGAGGAAAGGATGCTTGGAGCAATATGCATCTAAAAAAGCTTTAATAGAAAATTATAACAATAAAAGCTTGGAACCTGTGGATACACTAACAGAATTTTTCTCTAAAGTACATGAAAAGGAAAGCGTTGCAATGCTTGAACTTGGAAAATATATAAACTTTCTAGCTATAGGAATTCAAAATATTGTGTTATTTCTAGATCCACATTACGTGGTTCTAGGTGGAGAAATAGGCGAATTTTCAGAATATTATCTTAAGGAGTTAAAAGAAAAAGTTTTTGTAGAAAATAGTTTTTATAACAATACAGATCTTAAAATATTTACAGCTAATCTTAAAAAAGATTCTTCTATTTTAGGTGCAGCGCTACTACCAATGCAAAAGTTATTTTCAATAAATAAAAATATTATATAGGAGGAAATTTTATGACATATGTTTTAGGAATAGATATAGGAACTTCGGGTACAAAGACTATATTGTTCGATGAAAAGGGTAATGATATTTCAAGTGCAGTTCAGGAATACCCATTATATCAACCGGAAATCGGATGGGCTGAGCAAAAGCCAGAAGATTGGTGGGATGCAGTAGTTGCTACAATAAGTTCAGTAATAGGAAAATGCAACGTAAACATTGAAGATATTAAAGGAATAGGGTTATCTGGCCAAATGCATGGTTTGGTTATGCTTGATAGTGAAGGTAAGGTTTTAAGGCCTTCAATAATATGGTGCGATCAAAGGACGGCTGTGGAATGCGAAGAAATAACAAAACTAGTTGGCGCTGAAAGATTAATTGAAATAACAGCGAATCCTGCATTGACTGGTTTTACCGCATCTAAAATAATGTGGGTTAAGAAACATGAACCAGAACTTTATGAAAAAACTTATAAAATACTTCTTCCAAAGGATTATATAAGATTTATGCTTACTGGGGAATTTTGCACAGAAGTATCGGATGCCAGTGGGATGCAGCTTTTGGACGTTCCTAAAAGAATTTGGAGTGATGAGGTCTTAGAAAAGCTTCAAATTGATAAATCATTACTTGGAAAAGTTTATGAATCACAAGAAGTTAGTGGAACGGTAAATAAAACGGCCGCAATGCTTACAGGACTTAAAGAGGGAACTAAGGTAGTTGGAGGAGCAGGAGATCAGGCTGCAGGAGCCATAGGAAATGGAATTGTTAGAACAGGAGCCGTTTCGTCTACAATAGGAACATCAGGTGTGGTTTTTGCGCATACTGATAAAGTTACTATAGATAAAAAAGGTAGAGTACATACATTCTGTCATGCGGTGCCAGGTGCTTGGCACATCATGGGAGTTACTCAAGCAGCAGGACTTTCTTTAAAATGGTTTAAAGATAATTTGTGTGTTTCGGAAAATCAGAACTCTGCTACTACAGGTATAGATGTATACGTAGAGTTAAATAAAGAAGCTAAATCTGCAAAACCCGGCTCGGATGGACTAATGTATTTACCTTATCTTATGGGTGAGCGAACTCCACATTTAGATCCTAATGCAAGAGGAGTATTTTTTGGTCTTACTGCAAGACATAACAAAAATGACATGCTAAGATCCGTCATGGAAGGGGTAGGGTATAGCCTTGTGGACTGCATGGATATAATTAATGAAATGGGTATAACGGTTGATGAAGTGAGGGCTTCAGGCGGTGGTGGTAAAAGTGAAGTCTGGAGACAGATTCAAGCAGATATGTTTAACGCTGAGGTGGTTACTATCAATTCTAGTGAAGGTCCTGCCTTAGGGGTAGCAATTTTAGCACTAGTTGGAGTCGGAGTTTATTCATCTGTAATGGAGGCTTGTGATACTATTATTCATAAGGTTACTTCTCAAAATCCGATTGCTGAAAATGTTACATTGTATAGTAAATATCATAATATTTATAAGGAACTATATGTAGCTTTAAAGCCTAGTTTCATTAATTTAAATAAGATAAAATAAATATGGGGGGGGGGGTGTGAACTATGAGTATAAAAAAAGATTTTGGAATTGTTAATGGAAAATCAGTATACCTTTTTACTATTAAAAACTCAAAGGGTATGACTTTAGAAGTTACTAATTATGGAGCGACATTAGTATCTTTAAAGGTAGAAGGAAATAAGGGGCAGTTTGATGATGTAGTTTTAGGATACGATAAATTAGAAGATTATTTAAAATATAAATTCTTTTATGGAGCAACAATAGGGAGATTCGCTAATAGAATTGAAAATTCAAGTTTTAAGCTCAATGGGACTCAATACAAAGTAGCTAAAAATGAAGGCGAAAATCATTTGCATGGTGGAGTAGTAGGTTTTGATAAGGTAGTTTGGGAAGAAAAATTACAATCAGAGGAATCTAGCATCGAGTTTTCATATCTTAGCAAAGATGGGGAAGAAGGGTATCCTGGAAATCTTAATGTAAGCGTTAGGTATACAGTTACAGAAGACAATGAACTAAAAATAGAATATCATGCTATTTCGGATAAGGATACTATAGTAAATATGACTAATCATTCTTATTTTAATCTTTCAGGCCAAGGGTTTGAAGACGTTTTAAAACATAAGATTATGATTAATGCTGATAAATTTACAATCAATGATATGTATTCTATTCCTACTGGCGAAATAGCTGATGTAACTAATACTCCAATGGATTTTAGAGAGTTAACTTATATTGGAGAAAATATTTCAAGTAACTATGAACAAATCGTGTTTGGTAAAGGTTACGATCATAATTGGGTAATTAATAATAGTGGTAAAAAACTCTCGAAGGCAGCTGTAGTTTATGATGAGAGAAGTGGACGAGTTATGGAAGTTTATACAACTAAACCTGGAGTGCAGTTTTATTCAGGAAATTTTATTGATGGTTTGCAAACAGGAAAAGGTGGTACTACATATCTAAAACGAGGTGGATTTTGTCTTGAAACACAATATTTTCCTGATTCTATTAATCATGAGAATTTTTCATCACCAATACTTACCGCAAATCAGATATATGAGCATAGCACTATATATAAATTTTCGATTAAGTAAGTTGCAGTCTATAGAAATATTTAGAATAAGTGCAATAGTGCTTGCAATTAATGGAAAATTAAATTATACTTTATATAAAGCAAAATCTAACAATTATTACATTTTTATGAGATACTTCGAACCATTAACGTATTATAGACTCAGTATGATTAATAATCACATTGGGTTTTTTTTATAAAGTTTTTATATTTGATATTAACATTGTATAAATAAATTATGAAAATGCTAGGGGTGTAAAATATGATAATTGAAGGAAAAGTTTTAATTGCACAAGGTGGAGGACCAACTGCGGTAATTAATCAATCTCTAGTTGGTGCCGTGCTAGAAGCAAGGAAATTTGCACAGGTAACAAAAGTCTATGGTGCTATTAATGGAGTAAATGGGATAGTTAATGAAAATTTCCATGATTTGAGCCGTGAGACAACTCATAATCTAGAGCAGGTGGCTATGACCCCATCATCAGCACTTTTATCAACACGGGACAAGCCGGATGAAGAATATTGTAAGGAAATATTTAAGGTGCTTAAAGCTCACGAAATAAGATATTTCTTTTATATTGGAGGAAATGACTCATCAGATGCAGTTAGAATAGTAAACCTTCAAGCTAAAATTGCAAAATACGAGCTTAGAGCAATTCATATACCTAAAACTATAGACAATGATCTTATGATTAATGACCATACTCCTGGATATGGATCTGCAGCTAAATATATAACAAATGCATTTATTGGAATCAATCTTGATAACAGAGCATTGCCAGGGGTGTATATAGGGGTAGTAATGGGACGTAATGCAGGGTTTTTAGCAGGAGCAGCAGCCCTTGCTAAAAAGTACGAAGATGATGGTCCACATTTAATATATTTGCCTGAAAGAGTTTTTAAAATAGAACAATTTTTGCTTGATGTAAAAAATATTTATGATAAATATGGAAGATGTGTAATAGCTGTTTCTGAAGGTATTATTGATGAAAAAGGTCAACCAATTATTTCAAGTCTTATGGAAAGAGTAGAAAAAGACGAACACGGGAATATACAATTATCTGGATCAGGAGCATTAGGTGACCTTTTAGGTAACTATATTAGACATAATCTAAATATTAAAAGAGTTAGAACGGATACATTCGGATATTCTCAAAGATGTTTTATGGGGTGTGTCTCAGATGTAGATAAAAATGAAGCCAGAGAAGTAGGAGAAAAAGCTGCGCAGTTTGCACTTTGGGATAATGTTGATGGTTCAATTACTATTCATAGAACAGGTCATTATTCGGTAGATTATAGACTTACGCAATTAGACCTAGTAGCAGGTAAGACAATGGTAATGCCTGATAATTTTATTAACGGTGCATGCAATAATGTAACTGATGCATTTTTGAGTTATGCTAGGCCGCTATTAGGGTCCGATATGCATTATGCACACAGACTTAGAGCATCTAAAGTACCAAAAATTCTAAATAAATAGGTGAAGGGGCTGCCTCAAATGGATTTTTGAGATAGCCCCTTAAAATTGATTGTACTATTTAATTTTTGAACTAGAAATTATGTGTTCTTTAATTTTGTTATGAGCATAATTTAGCGCAGAGTCTAAATTGTTATTATTCTTTCCACCGCCTTGTGCGGAGAAGGCACTTCCACCACCTTTACCATCTATAAGGGTTATTGCATCCTTAAGAAGGACATTCATACTTATAATATTTAAATCTTTTGAGCACATGAATAATATGTTTGCTTTGTCCTCGGATTTTACACCAAATAAAACTATAACATTTGGTGTGGCAACCAATTTTGTTGCCAACATATTAGTGTATTTTAAATCAACATTATCATATATTCCCTTAAGTACCTTAATATCTCCTATTTTAGGGGCAGATGCTAACATATTTTGAACTTCATACTCCGCAACCTCAGCCTTTAATGCTCTTTTTTCAGTAAGTGCCTTATTAAGTTCACCTGAAAGTCTTTGCACTTCAGATAAAACAGTAGCATTATTACAACGTAAAAGTTTAGACATTTTCTCTATAGCCTCATGTTTTGATGCATAATCAGAAATAGCTCTTCCTCCACACATAAACTCAATTCTTAAGCCATTCTTATATTTTTCAAATTTAGTAACCTTAATTAATTGCACTTCAATAGTAGAACTCGGATGTAGACCACAGCAGGGGTTCACATCTATATCAGATATTTTAACTATTCTAATTTTCTCGAAAGCTTTAACTGGGATTTTTTTTACTGATAATTTTTTAAGCTCAGAACTGGTTGGATAAAGTACTTCTATGTTAATATTGTCTAAAATTATATTATTGGCCATTTCTTCGCATTCTTTAAGTTGGCTACTTGAAATAACTTTATCAATATCAATTGTTGCAGAATCATTGCCAAGGTGGAAACCAATGGTAACTGCATTGAATAAATTAGAAATACAAGCAGAAAGTATATGCTGACCAAGGTGTTGCTTCATAAAGTCATACCTTTTCTCAAAGTCTATACTACATTTAACTTTATGAATTTTTAAAGGATTTACTCCTACAACATGATATATTTTTTCGTTTTCTTCATATACATAGGTTACTTTTGCGCCATTTATATAGCCAGTATCACTAGGCTGTCCACCACCTTCTGGATAAAAATAGGTTTTATCAAGCGTAACATGATACTCCATTTCCTTTTGAATTACATCTATGACTTCGGCAGTAAATTCCTTTTGATATGGGTTTTCGTAACATAGTTTTTCCAAAGTTAAACATCTCCTTTTGTTAATTATGTGGAAATGAATACATTATGTATTCAAAATTAATTGCTAATTAAAAAAAATCTTTACTACAAGTTATATTGTACCATTAAAAATTATTATAGGTATACTGGGTTCACAATTGTAGAACACTATAACATCAAGAATTAATAAAAATCAGGCAGGTGGAGTTTTATGAATTTACAATATGTTCAAGGTAAACCATTGTTTATTAATACAAATAGTGTACCGAAACAATATGAATATTTAACAGAAGAAATAGATACAGATGTAATTATAGTAGGAGGAGGAGTTACAGGAGGTATTTTGGGATATTACTTTTCTAAAAGCAATATCAACAGTGTGATTTTAGAGAAGGGGCGAATAGGTCATTTAAGCACAGGTCTTACAACTTCTTTACTTCAGTATGAACTTGATGAGAAATTAAATAATTTAATGGAAGCTACAACAATGGAAAATGTAATAAAATCCTATAACTTGGGTATTAAAGCGCTAAGTGAAATAGATAGGTTTATAAATGAGCACGGGAATCACTGTGACTACAGAGTAAAAGACACATTACTATATACTTCAAAAAAATTAGAGTTTAAAGAAATATATGAAGAATATAGACTTCGATGTGAGAATGGTTTCAATGTAGACTTTATAAATGAGGAAAACAATCCCTTTAGTTTTGATGTAAAAGCAGGCGTTTATTCTAATAATGGTGGAGCACAATTTGATCCATATAAATATACTCACCAATTATTGAAAGTTTCTTGTGATATGGGACTCCGAGTTTATGAAAATACAGAAGTAGTAAAAGTCAATTATGAAAATAGTGGAGTACTAGTAGAAACTTCCTACGGTCATAAAGTTAAGGGCAAAATAGTGATAGTTGCCACAGGGTATAATACAGAATTATTTACTAAGAGAAAGTTTGGAACCAAAACTACTACCTTTAATATAGCCACAAAACCTATTAAAAGCTTTTCAGGATGGAAAAATAGAGTGCTTATTAGAGATAACAATGATCCATATAATTATTTGAGAACTACTGAAGATAATAGAATAATAATAGGTGGAGAAGATATAAATTTTGTGCCAGATATATTTAATGAAAAAGCTGCAAATAAAAAGTATAATATATTAGAGCAGAGATTAAAAGACATGTTTAAGGATATGAAAGACATAGAAATAGAATATAAGTATTGTGGCGCTTTTGCATCAACCAAAGATAACATGGGGTTCTTAGGACCTGACCCAAATAATGATAAGTTATGGTACTGCTTAGGGTATGGAGCTAATGGTATATTATTTTCAATACTAGGTGGTATGATGCTAAGTGATTTATATTTAGGTAAGGACAATGAAGATTTCAGACTTTTTAAAGTTGATAGATTCGATAAATGATAAAGTAACATAATTAAATGGGAAGGCACTCGAAAGTAATACTTGAGTGCCTTCCCTATTTGCTTGACTAATTTTATAATAAATGGATTAGGTCTTCAAATGTATAAAATAATACAAAAAAAGAGGTATATGGTATATTTTGTAGAATATAATATTTTGGAGTGTTGTGAGAACAATTTCATATAGAAAGGGGAGATTAAGATGAGTGATTGCATTTATAATAATGGGATACAAGAAATAGATATTGACAAAATTATAGAGTTATCAAGTATTTTGTTATTTCAAAATAATAGGAATAGTTTGTATAATGAGCTAATTAATATAATAAAGCGTTGTTTTAAAGTGAAAAAGATATTAATTATAGAAGTTATGAATAAAAACTTTGAAGTGGTAGTAGAATGGAAAGATCAATGTGGTGAAGAGAAAATAATTAATAATGATAGCGAAAACTTTGAAGTTTTTCATCCATTAATTTACGACAAAAAATTAATAGGAATTGTATTCATAGAGAAAAATGCTAGCTACAGCAATATAAAACTAAAAATGCTTAAGCTAATTTGTATTCAGGTCGCCTCAGTTATGAAAAAAATAGATGCGGAAGAGGTCAAGGTTCAGAAAATCAAAAATGAATTGAGAGAAAGTGAGGAAGGATATAAAAGATTATTTGAGTTATCTCCTGATGCTATATGTGTGCATAGTAATGGCAAAATAGTCTTAGCTAATCCTGAAACTGGGAAACTGTTCGATATGAAAAATCCTAAGGGCATGATTGGAAGAGATATTATGGATTTTGTTCATCCCAGTTGTAATAACACTGTTAAGAGTAGAATGAAAAAAATATATGAAGGGGGAATGGTTACACCGTTTATAGAAGAAAAAGTTTTTGCGAATGACGGGTCTATTATTGAAGTTGAAGTAGGAACATCAACATTTAAGTATATGGGTAAGCCAGTAATTTTAGTAGTAGCTCGTAATATTAACCAAAGAAAAAAATGGAGAGAAAACTAAGAGAGCATGAATCACTATTAACAGAGATAACTGAAAATATCTCTGAAATGATTGCAAAGACAGATGTAGATGGAACAATTAAATATGTTGCTCCTACTAAAAATGATGTAATTGGATATGGAATAGATAATGTAATTGGAAAGAACATTTTTGATTTAATTTATATAGATGATAGAAAGAATGCATTAAGAAGAATTAGAAAATTAATTAGGACCAAAATAAATTTAGAGATTCAACTTAGATGCATACATGAAAATGGATATATTATTTGGGTAGATGCTAGCTTTAACACTCTATTGGATTACAATAACAAAGTTATCGGATTAATCTTATCAGTAAGAGATAGTACTGTGCGCATTAAAGCTGAACAATGTATAGAAGAAAACAAGGAAAAGGAAATATTGTTAAATCAAGCTATAGAATATGATAAATTTAGAACTGATTTTTTTGCGAATATATCTCATGAATTAAGAACGCCCATCAATGTTATTTTAGGAACGGTGCAACTTATGGATCTGAAATTTAAGGAACTATTTAATATAAATGATGAAAAAGGCAAAAGGCATTTAGAAACTATGAAACAGAACTGTTATAGATTAGTAAGGCTTATCGATAACTTAATAGATGCAACAAAAATAGATGCAGGGTATTTTCAAATTCATTTAAGTAATTGTAATATTGTTAGTGTTATAGAGGAAATAACTTTGTCTGTAGCTGAGTATGTTGAGAATAAAGGTATATCACTTATATTCGATACAGAAATTGAAGAAAAAATAATAGCTTGTGATAAAGACAAAATAGAAAGAATAATGTTAAATCTTATTTCAAATGCAATAAAATTCACAGATCTAGGTGGGGATCTTTTAGTGAATATATTTGAAAGAAATGATAATATTGTTATATCTGTTAGGGACACAGGTATTGGAATATCAAAAGAAAAACAAAAATGTATTTTCGACAGATTTATTCAAGTTGACAAGTCTCTTACGAGAAATAAAGAAGGTAGTGGTATAGGATTATCTTTAGTTAAAGCTTTGGTAGAAATGCATGGAGGGAAAATGTTTTTAGAAAGCGAGGTTAATGTAGGAAGTGAATTTAGTTTTGAAATTCCTATAAAACAGTTACCAGAGAGTGAAGAAAAATATGTTAATAACAATTTTAATGCTGATAGTAATACTGAAAAGATTCATATTGAGTTTTCAGATATATATTTTTAAATGCGTTTGATATATAATAAAAGAATAAAAAGATATATTGGGCGAATTCTTATGTATTACATTATAATGACACTGCTCTTTTTAAAGCCAAGCATTAAAAAAGAGCTTATATATGAACAAATCGCGAGAGGAATAATAGGTCTTATTTTTAGTTGGTTTTTATTTTACGTATTATGCGTGGATAGAAGTATTTACTTTATTATTGCAGCTCTATGGGTACCAGCTATTTTTCAGATGTGTTTAGCATTAGGGTCAAAGGATAAGAATAAAGGGAAATTTGCGGTTCTAATGAGCATACTGTTCCTTTTGAGTATTGGGTATAGCTTATATCCATTTATTACGGCGGGAGCGGAAAAACTTGCAACTTCAGTACCCGTAAAGGAAAGTAGTGATGGAGTTTTAAAAGCTGATGCAAGTCATATAATAGTTATATCACCTGAAACTGCTTATTATGAAATGCAAAAGATGATTGGAACTCTTCCAAATCCAAGCATTTATAGTATAGGACAGCTAGGAATTACTATGACAGGGGATGGCGCCTCATATGTTGCACCTATAGAGGTGGATGGTTTATTTAGAGCACTTACAAATAGCGAAATTCCCGGTGCAATATATGTTTCGGCAGAAAAACCTGAGGAGGCAAAAGTAATTAGTGTACCATCAAAAATAGCAGAATCACTTTTGCTAGGAAAAGATTTAGAAAGGTACTTAAGGAAGCAAAAGCCATCATCAATTCTTTTTCAAGCTAACGTAGAACTTGATGAAGAAAATAATCCTTATTATGTAGGAAGCTATGGACATTATAAATTCGGAAGAAAGTTCCCAGTGATTTAGGGGGTATTACTTTATTCCTTTAAAGATGCTGCGGTTATGGATTATAAAGTGGATAAGGTTCCAGAGTGGGTTGATGAAGTTCACCCATCAGATGTAGCTGAATTATATAATAAATATTTTGGTACGCTTCAAAATGGACTTTTAAACAAGATCATAGCCAAAAAGGGAGTTCATGTATCTACAACTTGGGAAGGAGAAACGCAGGTTCAAGGGCTTAATGTTAATTCCAGAGAAGTTACAGGAGTAATTGACACGGACGGTAAGATGAAGTGGTTCACAGATCATACGAATACTTCAGATGATTCTATTACAATGACAGGTTACTCTATGATGGATATGAGAAGTGGTGAAATGGTTTATTATAAAACTCCTGGTTATATAAATGGGAAAGGGGCTATGAATGCTGTGGATAAAGCTCTTGGTGCAGATAAAGCTAACTGGGCACCAGTTCAACCTCTGTTTTATAATATATTCGGTTCTGAGGCTTGGGTTGTTCCTGTAGTTAACAAAAACGATGGAGCTTTAGTTAAAATAGGAATTGTAGCTGCTAAAAATAGTTATGTTGTGCTTGAAGAGTCTAAAGCGGCAGCAATAGAAAGCTTTAAAAATGCTATATCCTATGGGAAAAAAAGCGATGCTTCAGATAAGAATGCTAACAGTGTAAAAGCTGAAGAAAAGATTATAAGTGGTAAGGTATTAAGAATAAACGCTGTAACCGAGAGTGGAAATACTATTTTCTATGTTAAGCTAGTAGGAAAAAGTAATTTATTCATGGTTACTAAAGCGGCAGGAATTGATATTGTGTTAACTAAGGAAAATGATGAGGTGGAGATAAAGTATCTTGATATTAAAGATAATAGTGTAGTTTCCACTATTGGTTTTAAAAACAGTAATCTTAAATAAAACGGCTAGATTCATAATACTAAGGACTTCAGAGGGAGATTCAAACTCCCTTGAAGTCCATTTTTTTTATGAGCAATGCCACTTGACACGTGAGCGCACCGTTCTGCAAGTATCAAAAAATCAAATAGATAGCATCGAATCTATTTGATTTTACAATTATACTAATCCATGTACTTATATTAAAATGTACTAGGTGTATATAAAAAATACATTAAATTATTTAAGTGTGAGGAGAAAACATATGAAAAAAATTATGGTAGTAGCAATAGCTGGGTTAATGATGATTTCAGTTACAGCTTGTGGAAAAGGCGGACAGAAAGAGGCAACAGAAAAGGAAAAGCCTTCCTTTAAAATAGGAGCGATTCCAGATCAAAATGCATCAGAGCTAAATAGAAATATGGGTGAAATGGCCAAATACTTAAGTGAAGCCACAGGTATAAAGGTTGAGTTTGTTCCTTCTGTAGAATATGCAGCATTAGTAACAGGATTTGAAAGAGGAGAAATTAAGATGGCTTGGTTTGGAGGACTTACTGGAGTACAAGCAAGAGCAGTAGCTCCGGGTTCAGAGGCAATTGTGCAAAGACCAATGGATGCAAAATTTAAATCAGTATTTATAGCTCAAAAGGATTTAGATGTAAAGAAACTTGAGGACTTAAAAGGAAAGACATTTACTTTCGGTAGTGAAAGCTCCACATCAGGTAGCTTAATGCCACGTCATTTTATGGCAGAAGCAGGAATAGATCCAGAGAAGGATCTAAGTGGTGCACCAAATTACTCAGGTAACCATGATAAAACTATTGCGCTTGTACAATCAGGGGCTTTTGAAACTGGAGCTTTAAATATATCAGTTTGGGAAAAAGCTATTAAAGAAAATAAAGTGGATTTAAATAAGATCGGTGTTTTCTATACCACACCAGAATACTTTGATTACAACTGGACAATTAATAATGATGAGAATATAGATGAGGTGTATGGAGCAGGAACTAAAGAAAAAATAAAAAATGCATTACTTTCTATGAGTGTGGAAAAAGGCGGATCTCAAGCCGAAGTTTTGAAGTTCTTCCAAACAGATATGTTTGTAGAATCTAAAAATGAAAATTACAAAGCAATTGAAGAAGTAGGAAAAAAACTAGGAATGGTTAAATAGTAGGTGAAGTTCTTAAATGCAAAATGATAATATTTTTGAAATAAATGAAATATCAAAGATTTATGAGGGGACGAAGGCGTTAGATTCCCTTTCGCTAAGAATTAAAAGGGGCGAGAGGGTAGCGTTAATAGGTCCAAGTGGAGCAGGAAAAACCACTTTATTAAATATTTTGGCAACAGTGGTAAAACCTGATGGGGGAGACATTCTTTTGGATGGCATAGCTATAGAAAATTATAAAGGTGTAAAAGCTTTAGCACAGAAACTTGGAATAATTCATCAGCAGTTTGACTTAGTAGGGCCACTACCTGTAATTCACAATGTTTTGGCAGGAAGGTTAAAGGATTGGGGATTATTCAAATCTTTAATTTCTTTAATAATTCCACAAGATAAGGAATTAGTTATTAAGGCTCTGGACCGCGTAGGACTTAAGGATAAAATTTATGAGAGGACATCTAATTTATCTGGAGGGGAACAGCAGAGAGTTGCTATGGCTAGATTACTTATACAGAATCCTGAAATGATTTTAGCGGATGAGCCAGTATCTTCCTTAGACCCAGCTCGTGCCGAGGATATATTATTTGATCTAACAAATATAGCAAAGGAAGAAGGCAAAACACTTATTGCAAGCCTTCATTCTGTTAAATACGCAAGAAAGTATTTTAGTAGGGTTGTTGCTCTTCGCGCTGGCAAAATATATTTTGATCTCCCAGTGGTGGAAATTACAGATGAGTATTTAAAACAACTTTATAATCTAAAGGAGCTAGTGAAAGATGTATAGGCTTAAGGGAACCTTAAATTATCATAAGAAAGGTATTCTAACATTGATCCTTTCTTTGATATTTATATGGAGCCTTTTTTCGGTAAATTGGGGTTCGGAGCTAATGCACACTGGTGGGAAATCAACATTTATGCAAATTATATACGCACTTTTGCACCCGTCAATAACGGGGGAGATTATTAAATTAGGTTTTAAATCCGCGGGGATAACCCTAGCCTACGCGGTGGCTGGAATGACCTTAGCGTTTATATTTGCTGTTGTTTTTGGGACATTAGCTTCAGGTATTTTAGCTGAAAATGAACTAAGTAGAAAAACTTCTAAGGGTATTTTCAGAGGAATCTTAGGATTTATGAGGGCTATTCATGAATTAGTTTGGGCCTTTCTATTTGTTGCATCAGTGGGACTAACCCCCTTTGCAGCAATTTTTGCTTTAGCTATACCATATGGAGGGAGTTTAGGAAAAATATATGCAGATATATTAAATGATGTTCCTAGTGAACCTATAAGAGCTTTAAGAGCTTCGGGAGCATCAAAGCTTCAGCTTATAATTTATGGTTATTTACCTATGGCTAAAGTGGATATGATTAGCTACACAATGTATAGATTTGAGTGTGCAATACGGTCTTCTACCATTATGAGTTTTGTAGGTCTTGGAGGACTAGGATTTCAAATCCAATTGTCACTACAGGACCTAAATTATAGTGAGGTGTGGACTTTTATGTTCTTCTTAACTGCACTTGTAGTTTTAATTGACTCTTGGAGCAACTCATTTCGAAATGCATTTCTAACGATTGGAACAAAAGTGAAAAAATTTAATGTTGTCAAATTTTCTTATTTTTTATCTATGATATTGATTATAGGCTCTTGGATGTTTATATTTGTAATAGATAAGGCAGATTTCTTTGGAATGTTTACAGAGAAAAATCTTATGTTCACTAAAAAATTTATAATCCGTTTACTAGGAATTAATGAGGTGAGTCCGGCATTCTTAAATAAGGAAAGCTTAATAAATGCATTAAAACTTACATATGAAACACTTCAGATGGGCATTATGGCTATAGGATTTGCGACTATAGCTATGTTACTTACCGTAATTCCAGCAGCGAGAAATGTAGCTGATGGTACAATTACATTAAAAAAGAGATGGTATAGATGGCTTATATTTGGAGCGATACGCAGTGCGTATATATTCTCAAGGGCAGTGCCAGAGTTGGTTTGGGCTATGATTATAGTTTTTATTCTTAAACCAGGAATTCTTCCTGGAGCCTTAGCCTTAGGTATACACAACTTTGGTATACTAGGAAAGCTATGCTCAGAAGTAATAGAGGACTTAGAGATGAGACCAGTTAGAAACTTAGCCTCGTGTGGAGCAAATTCACATCAAATGTTCTTTTATGGAGTGATCCCTATGGTTATGCCGAAGTTCATAACATATATTCTCTATCGGGGTGAAGTAATCCTTCGAACCACTATCACAGTGGGGTTTGTTGGTGCAGGAGGTCTAGGGCAACAATTCAAGCTAAGTATGAGCTACTTTAAATATACCGAAATAACCCTAATACTTATTTGCTATATACTTCTTGTAGTTCTTGCGGAGTTATTATCAGGATTTGCGAGAAAGTTAAGCGATTAAGCTTTGGACAATCTTCACAAGAACTACATAAGTTTATGATATATTTCCTCTGTACTTTATAAATTATAAAAGAGCGAAGGAGATGTACTAATGAAGAATGCCCTGAGAAGTATAGTGGTTATATTAAGTTTGATTTTTACTTTAAACATAACTGTATTAGCGGCTCCAACAAATGAGAAGTTGCAACAGCAGAAGGATGCAGTAACGAAAATTCAAGCAGAAAGAGAAGAAATTGAAATAAAAATAGAACGCTTTGATAATGAAATTGTAACAATAATGGCTAAAACAGAGGAAAACAAAGGTAAAATAGCTGGAACAGAAAAGGCAATTAAAAGCGCCGCTATTGAGGTTAAAAGGGTTGAAAATGAAGTCCAAAAGGAGCAGAAATTATATAATAGTAGAATGAGAACGATGTACATAAATGGATTTGATGGGTATATAAGCACTATCCTGAGTTCTGAGAGTTTTGGAGATTTTATATCAAGAGTGGAAAACATAAAAGCCATTATAGAGTTTAATAGAAAAGTAGTCGGTGAATTTGAAGCTACCAAAAGTCAATTAAGTGAAAAGAAGCTAAGTTTATATAAGACAAAGAAAACATTGTTGAACATACAAACAGAAAATAAGCAAAAATTAGATAAGATAAGCATTTCTAAAAAGTCGCAAAAAAAATTAATAACTCAACTAAACAGTAGCGAAAGTCTTCTTGCAAGACAGATAAGTGAGTCGCAAGGATTAGCAAGTAAGAGCATAGCGAAAATAAATAAAATAAGAAAATCAACACCTAAATATGTACCTTCAAGGGGTTCAACCGCAGTATCAGCAAATGCTGTAATAGCCTATGCTTCTAACTTTCTTGGGACACCATATTTATGGGGTGGAACATCGCCTTCAACAGGCTTTGATTGTTCAGGATTTACACAATACGTATATAAGCATTTTGGGATTTCTGTAGGGAGAGCAACATTTCATCAAATAAAGGATGGGGTACAAGTATCAAGGGGAAACCTTAAGCCGGGGGATCTAGTGTTTTTTGGAACTAATAACAACCCTCATCACATGGGCATCTACCTGGGAGATAATAATTACATGCATTCTCCACGTACAGGAGATGTAATTAAAATTTCAGCTATGACGAGGAAAGATTTTATAACAGGTAGAAGAGTAATGTAAGCGGTAAATTAATATTGAATTCAGATAAATAGCATATCTGGATTCAATATTTTTTATTAAAATTATTAGGCTATCTTCATAAAATCTACACATCTCATTTGTATAATATAGTTAAAAATATAATTATATATAATTTTAAAAGGGGTGACCAATGAGTAGTAAAAAACAAAACATTAAAGTTTATAACATGACATGTACCTCCTGTGAAGCTAGAATAGAAAAATCTCTGATGAGCATTTTTGGAGTTACTAAGGTATTGGCTGACTACAAAAGCGAAAGTGTGTTTGTGCAATATGATGATGAAACCTGCAACACATCACTAATTAAAGAAGCAATTTCGAAACTAGGTTATAGCACAGAGGATTCTGGAAATTTTAAACTTATTGGACTCCTAATAATAGTTCTTGCTATTTTTCTTATAAGCAAGGCTGGTAATAGCTTTGACATGGAATCTAAGCTAGCAAATGCATCTTATTTTGTTTTGTTTATAGTGGGTGTTTTCACTTCACTACACTGCGTAGGTATGTGTGGTGGAATAATGCTATCACAAAGTATAAGTATTGAAAATAAAAGCAAATTTCAATCTCTAAAACCTGCTATATTTTATAATTTAGGCAGAGTAATATCATATACCATTCTTGGTGGAATTGTTGGAGCTTTAGGTTCTATTTTTTCGCTTACGTTACCTTTTAAGGCTGGACTTCAGGTCTTAGCTGGTTTTTTTATGATTATTATGGGGCTCAATATGTCTGGATACAGTCTTTTTAGAAAATTCAACATAAGATCACCAATGCCTTTATGCAATATTAAAAAGAGCGGAAAAACTCCATTTATTGTTGGTGTTTTAAATGGGTTTATGCCTTGTGGGCCTCTTCAAACAATGCAATTATATGCTCTTGGAACCGGCAGTGCGGTACTTGGGGCTACTTCAATGTTCATATTTTCGCTTGGTACGGTACCTCTAATGCTTGGATTTGGAGCTGTTTCTGGTCTTTTAAGTAAGGGTAACACAAAGCAGCTTGTAAAATTTGGAGGAATTCTTGTAGTTGTTCTAGGACTTATTATGGGAAATCGCGGATTAGCTCTTGCTGGGATTAACATATCTCCTATGTCTTTAGTCAGTAAAGTGACAAGGCAGAGTAATTCTCCAGAGACTGCTTCAAAAGCTACTGTAGAGAATGGAGTTCAAGTAACAAATATGACTGCAACTGCAAGGGGGTACACGCCTAGTGTACTATATGTACAAAAGAATATACCAGTTAAGTGGGTAATAAATGGAGAACAGTTAACTTCATGTAATAATTCTATTGTTGTTCCCTCTCTAGATATAGAAAGAAAATTAGAAGCTGGTGAGAACATTATTAATTTTACCCCGGGGGATAAAGATATAAACTATAGCTGCTGGATGGGTATGATAGGCGGAGTAATTAAGGTAGTAGATGAAGCCTCTGCAATAGAGGCTTCAAGTGATGCTGATGCTACTACTAATTCAGATACCAGTGCTGAGACTCCTGTTAGACCTAGTATCTATGAAACTGAATTAACTAAAACCCCAATCGATATCTTAGTTAAAAAAACCACGATTGCAAATAACACTCAAACCATAACCATAAGTGGAATTGGTTATGAATTTTCTCCAATAATAGCTGTAGTACAAAGTGGCCTTAAAACTAATTTATCAATTGACTTAACAAAGTTTGATAATGCGGAAGGATCGTATTCAATAATTGATGCAAACTCCAAAATGATTTCTTCATTTGAATGTAAAAAAGGAATTAATGAGGTTGAACTGACCTTTGATAAATCTGGTGTGTATGGTATCATTAAAGATGAAAATACACTAGCTTTAATACATGTAGCAGAGGACATTAAGCCAATAGTGCTTGAAGAAATACGAGATAAATACTTAAAATAAAGATTAAATATGTGTATATTATATACTTTATGGTATATAATATACACATACAGCACCCCCTATATGGGGGGGAGGAGATGTTTAAATGAATAAGGAGCAGCTGCAAGCAATTCAAGCACTTAAGACATCAAGAGGCCAAATTGATGGGATAATTAAGATGATGGATAATGGTAGGTATTGCATCGATGTGTCAAATCAAATAATTGCAGCACAGTCACTACTTAAGAAAGCAAATATGTTAATATTAAAGCAACACCTTAATCATTGTGTAAAGGATGCATTTATAAATAATACAGGTGAAGAGAAAGTTGATGAAATAGTAGAATTACTTGCTAAATTAATTGGCAATAAATAATAGGGAGGAAAGAAATATGGAAGATAAAGTACTTAAAATAGAGGGAATGACATGCTCCGCTTGTGCTAAAGCGGTTGAAAGAGTTTCAAAGAAGTTACCAGGGGTTGAAGAGTCTAGCGTAAATTTCGCTACAGAAAAATTGAATATAAGTTATGATGAATCAATAATTAAATTATCAGATATACAAGCTGCAGTTGAAAAAGCAGGGTATAAACTAGTAGTCCAAACAACTAATAAAACATTAAAGCTGGAAGGAATGACTTGTTTGGCCTGCGCCAAGAATATAGAAAGAATAACGAGAAAACTGAGTGGCGTAGTGACTGCTGACGTAAACTTTGCCACCGAAAAATTGACTGTCTCATTTGAACCATCACTAGTTCGAACATCAGATATTAAAAAGGTAATTGAAAAAGGTGGATATAAGGCAATAGATGACGAAACTAATGTAGATGCTGATAAAGAAAAAAAAGAAAAAGAGATAAAGGCACTATGGAATAGATTTTTAATATCTGCGATTTTTGGAGTACCACTTCTACTAGTTGCCATGGTACCAATGTTTATTAAGTTACCAGCTGCAATTGACCCAATGATGCATATGGAGGCCTTTGCTATTCTACAACTGATACTTGTTCTACCAATAATGTATACAGGTAAAAAATACTTTGTTGTTGGGATCAAATCGTTATTTAGATTAAGTCCCAATATGGATTCACTTATAGCAATTGGAACCTCCGCGGCGTTTTTATATAGCTTATTTGCTGTATTTGAAATAACGTTTATGGGAAATGTGAATTATGAAATGTATTTTGAATCAGCAGGTGTAATACTTACACTTATAACACTTGGTAAGTATTTGGAAACAGTAACTAAAGGAAAAACCTCTGAAGCAATTAAAAAGCTCATGGGTCTTGCTCCAAAAACTGCAACAATAATAAGAGGTAATGAAGAAGTTGAGATTCCAATTGATGATGTAGAAGTTGGAGACTTAGTGGTAGTTAAACCTGGAGCAAAAATGCCTGTAGATGGCGAAGTTGTGGAGGGAACTACATCTGTAGATGAGTCAATGCTAACTGGTGAGAGTATGCCAGTGGAAAAAAGTATTGGTCATAAAATAATTGGTGCAAGTATTAATAAAAACGGTTCTATTAAGTTTAAAGCAACTAAAGTTGGTAGAGATACAGCGTTATCACAAATTATAACCTTAGTTGAAAATGCACAAGGATCAAAGGCTCCAATAGCTGCAATGGCAGATGTTATATCAAGTTATTTTGTCCCTGTAGTTATGGGTCTTGCTCTACTCTCATCAATAGCTTGGTTTATATCTGGAGAAACAGGAGTGTTCTCATTAACAATATTTATTTCAGTGCTGGTAATAGCATGTCCATGTGCGCTTGGTCTAGCAACACCTACAGCAATAATGGTAGGAACAGGAAAGGGTGCTGAATATGGAGTGCTAATAAAAAGTGGTACTGCACTTGAAACTGCACACAAAATTCAAACTATAGTGTTTGATAAAACCGGAACACTTACTGAAGGGAAACCAAAGGTAACTGATATAATAACTTTAAATGGCACTGACCAGGAATTGTTACTACAAATAGCGGCATCTTCTGAAAAAGGATCTGAACATCCATTAGGTGAGGCTATAGTAAAGGATGCTGAAGATAAATCACTAGAATTTAAAAAAGTAGATACATTTAAATCTATACCTGGGTATGGAATACAAGTTACTATAGAAGGTAATAAAATATTATTAGGTAATAGAAAACTTATGATTGAAAGTAATATATCACTAGATGAATTAGAAGATGTTTCAAACAGACTAGCTGAAGAAGGCAAGACTCCAATGTATATAGCCATAGAAAATAAGTTAAGTGGAATCATTGCAGTTGCTGACACAGTTAAAGAAAATAGTAAAAAAGCTATAGAAAGGCTTCATAGTATGGGGATAGAAGTTGCCATGATAACTGGTGACAACAAAAGGACTGCAGCAGCCATTGCGGCGCAAGTTGGCATTGATAGAATACTAGCCGAAGTTCTGCCTGAGGATAAAGCAAATGAAGTTAAAAAACTTCAAGCAGAAGGTAAAAAAGTTGCCATGGTTGGGGATGGAATAAATGATGCTCCAGCACTAGCTCAGGCTGATATTGGTATAGCAATAGGATCAGGTACAGATGTAGCGATGGAATCCGCAGATATAGTTCTTATGAGAAGCGACTTAATGGATGTTCCTACAGCGCTACAGTTAAGTAAAGCAACTATAACAAATATAAAGCAAAATTTATTTTGGGCATTTGGTTATAATGCACTCGGAATACCAGTTGCAATGGGAGTACTACACTTATTTGAAGGTCCACTTCTAAATCCTATGATTGCAGCACTTGCAATGAGTTTTAGTTCAGTCTCAGTTTTAACAAATGCACTACGATTAAAAGGATTTAAGCCGAAGGCGTAAAATTAGTCTTAATTATCTTTATATAATCTTCATAACTAATTGTTATAATTTGTACAAATTATAACAATTCTAAGGAGGATTACTATGAAAAAAATACTTTCAGTATCAGCATTGGTTATAACACTATTATCTTTATCTACTCAGGTTTTCGCTGCCAGCCATGTGTCTGAAATGGCTACATCAAAGGGTGGGAGACATGTAGCTGAATGTGCTCAAAAGATGGATAAAGGCATATCTGAATGTGCAAAACTTGATGAATGCAAATAAAAATTACAATGTTAAAAGCTAAGGTTGCACCTTAGCTTTTTTTTGTTCTTGGCCAATTTAAAAATATTGAGAGGCATAATTTTAAAGATGAAATGACTCCAAAAGAAAGAACGGAAGCAATATCAAAAGGTAAGCCCTATGATAGAATTCGATGTGGTCCTAGCATTGGTGATCATGCAGCAAATCTTATAGGTGTAGTTGAAGCGTTGCAGCATGACTTTAATATTTCACCTTTTAGCCATTAAGATAGAATTTAAGGCTCGAGGAAAAAATAAAATTAAAAAGTATTAGCTTCATAATTACTCCACAATTGAGTAGTAGAATAAATGTATAGAGAAAAACAATTAGAGGAGTGATATTAAATGAAAAATAAATTTATGGTTTTAGTAATAGCAGGTATACTAACAGTAGGAGGCGTTTCAGTTGCATATGCAACTGTTAAGAATGATACAACTTTCGACAATTCCAAAACACCAATAATTAGTTCGCAAAATAATGACGATAAATCATCAAATAATTACACGGATTCGATGATGGGTGATCAAAAGGATGGGACACAATCAAATGGAAGCTATAACGATATGGTAAAAATAATGAATGATAACGGGTTCAGTGATGAAGCAAAAGTAATTGAAAACAGAGATTTTGATTCTATGAACGATATTATGAATAACATAAGTGATGATGACTATAAAAAAATGATTGATATAATGGGAGAGAATGGATATGAATCTATGGCTAATATGATGGAATCCATTGGCAGAGAAGATATGGTAGAGCTTCATGGAAATATGATGGGGAGATAATGTTTTATCATTTAATTAAAATAATAATATAAAGATAATGGGAGGATAATTTTATATGATGGGATATGGGTATGGATATAATATGATGGGAGGTTGGTTTGGAATGATGATTATTCCTATAATTTTAATTGGGATTATTGTATATATAGGATCTAGGCAAGAACAAAACAATGCTAAATATATAGAAACTACAGATGATTCTTTGAATATCTTAAGTGAAAGATTTGCTCGTGGAGAAATAAATGAGGACGAATATAAGAGTAAAAAAAAATACTTTTAAAAGGTAAATCTTAAAAAAATTCTAGAAATTAAAATTTAACTTTACGTAGGATTGAAAAAAGCTATAAAATGTATTCGTAAAAGTATTTAGCTTTACGAGAGGTTATAAAATTGCTACTGGTGTGATTCAGACTTATGTTGGAAAGACCCCATAATAATAATAATAATAATAATAATAATAATAATAATAATCAACTTTTAAAATAAAGCCCAAGACTATGAACTATGTCTTGAGCTTTATTTTTAAATCATAAAAAAATTAGTCGTGTCAAAAGAGTAATCGGCAATTCTCTCTTTTAACATGACTTTTGAATTGGCCTGCTTTTTATCAATATTATAAGCTGAAATCATATATATTTTTGACTTTACCGGTAAGGATTGTTTCGTTAACCTTATCTTGTATCATTTTTTTAGAAATTGTCTTATCCCTATATATAATTTTTATTTTTTTGGATTCTAAACTTATATCTAAGCCATCTATTCCATTAGGGTTACTTAGACACTTAATTACGTTAATTAAACATTTATCACATAACATATTATATTGTTTAAAGTTGACTGTATAATATTTCATTTTATATGCCTCCTTGTTATTATAATACCAAATTTATATGTTTAATATATGAAGAAAAGAAATATAAAAGCTATCGGTTAAAAAGTAACTCTTAATGAAAATTGATCACTTTATTTTAAGTTCAAGGATATCTCCATAATTTCTTCATGACTTATAGGTAAACTTATTATATGCTATAAAAATAGATTTCTAACTATTAGCATAATATCAATTTAAAAAAAATTTACAGAGGGGTGGATTAGATGAAAAGTAGGAAAATAGCATATTTAATTATCTTATTAGCAATATTGATAATAGGAAGTTTAGTAATTACAACAATATATAACAAAAATCTAGCAGTAACTGAATCATCTGGTAACAAGGAAGTTAATAATGGAAAAAAATCAATAAATGAAGGGCAACTTACAGATGGGTTATCAAGATTTAATGGTGAAGGTAGCGTGCAGGTAGATGCTGTTTTAGAAAAAGCCTCAGAAAATGATCAACAATATATTACTATAAAGGTTGAACTTAATACACATTCGGTGGATTTAGATGCATTTGAATTTTCTAAAAATGTAAGCTTTAAAACAAGTGAAGGGATTAAGCTTGACAAGGAAATATTATGGGAAAAAACTGAAGGTGTAGGACATCATTATTCAGGAATTTATAAGGTTCCTAAACAAGTAGATGGTAAACCTACTATCGATGCTAAAACTAAATTTATAGAGTTAAACATTCAGAAGCTAGACAATGTAGTAAATAGAAGTTTCAGATGGAATAAGGATGCTTTAGATACTATAAAGATATAAAAATTGAAACTATTAATGCGAGGAGGAAACTATGAAAAAGAATCGTCCAATACTTTTTGGCATATTTGGCGGAACTGCATTATTTTTGATTTATGTTGTTATCCTCACCTTTGCTAATTCATTAGATCACGCCATAGAACAGTTTTTTCAAATATGGTATTGGATTTTGATCTTATCATTAGGTTTCGGAGTACAAGTTGGACTCTATTACTATATTAAATATAGCAAAACCATGAAAATAAAAGGGGAAGCATCAGAAATGGCGGCATCAGGGGGTGTATCTATTCTTTCTATGATTGCATGTTGTTCCCACCATCTCGTAGATATATTGCCTATCATAGGCTTATCTGTTGCTTCAGCATTTTTAGTTAGATATCAAATATCTTTTATTCTAATAGGTGTTTTCTCAAATCTAATAGCCATACAAACAATGTTGGGTATCATCCAGATACATCATTTATATAAAGAAAGTGGGATATTTAATAGAATATTTTTTTTCAATATGAAAAAAGTAAGATTGATTACTATTGCTTTAACTATTCTTACTATAACAATATCATTTATTTTAATGTGACTTTGAAGCACAAATTATATAAACCCACATTGCTTACTGAAATCAGCAATGTGGGTTTATATTTTATATTTAATAATATAATTTGGAACATCCGCAGCATTTTTGTGCAGCGTATTTGCAGGTGAAACTGGGTGCAAAATTATTTTACAACGTATCATGGTATAATACTCTTAGATTATATAAAATTTTTATGTGAAATAATCTTCTAAATTAAGTATAACAAAATGCGATGACGAAAGAGAATTTGAGTGGAGGTGATAAAAACTACGACAATAAGGAATACTTTTACTACATTTTAAACTGCTAAAAACACCTAAAGTATTATAATATATTTTTGTATTTTTGTAATAATAGCGTACTTCTACATAAAATATTTATAAATATTTTGTATAATGCATTATAAGGAAAATAAAAAGAAGAGATACATATTAATTTAAAATTTAGAACAGGTTGGTGGGCATTTTGAAAACAAAAAAGGTTAAAATCAAAAGGATTCTTGTTATAGGTATAGTACTTTCTTTATTATTTACTGCACTTGTGAGTAGACTCACTTATATAATGATTATTAATGGTTCTAATTATAAATCGTTGGCATTAGAACAAGGGACAAAAACTATAAAAATAGCTCCGAGGAGAGGATCAGTTTTGGACAGAAGTGGTTTAGAGCTGGCACAAAGCATAAATGTTTATAGGGTAGATGCTGATTTAAATGTACTAAAGAAGTATTTAATAGATGAAAAAATATCTGAAGGACAAGCTGCTAGTAAATTGTCCAAGATACTCAATGTTGAAAATAAGGAAATAAAAAAAATATTAGACATTCAAGATAGAGAGGGTAATCCACTTCAGTTTATATCCCTTGAAAGAGGAGTGGAGGAGAATGTTGTAGATGCTGTTAAAGCCTTGAAATATAATGGGATAATCATTTCAAGTGATGTAGATAGGTTGTATCCTAATAACAGGTTTTTATCCTCTGTTATTGGACATACCAATTTAGATGGAAATGGAGTTAATGGGGTAGAACTAAGTTATAATAATGAATTAAAAGGTGTTCCTGGGGTGAAAATGGTTGAAATGGATAGCGCTAGTAATGAATTGCCTTACACTGAAGCCGTGACGGTTCAGCCTATAGATGGAAAGGATTTAAAATTAACTATAGATGGGCCGATTCAAGAGTTAGCTGAAAGAGTGGCTAAAGAAACATTAGCTGAGAATAATGCTAAATCGGTAAGCATAACAATTATGGATCCAAGCAATGGTGAGATTTTGGCAATGGCGAATGTACCCGGCTATAATATGGACAAGCCTTATATAGAAGGTAAAACAGATGAAGAAACTCAAGAAAGCTGGAAGAATAGGGCTATCAGCAGTGTGTTTGAGCCAGGATCAATTTTTAAGGTTATAACAGCAGCTGCGGCACTTAAAAATAATGTAGTAACCGACAATGACCGTTTTATAAGTGATGGAAGCATCAAGGTTGGAAATAGGATATTGTATAATGATAATAAAGAAGATAATGGGGTTCAGACTTTGTCTGATATAATTAAAAATTCCGATAATGTTGGATTTATTCAACTTGGACAGAAGATTGGTAAGGATAATCTTTATAAATTTGCAAAAGAGGCTGGATTTGGTCAGAAAACAGATATAGACTTGCCTGGTGAAAGTGCCGGGTTAATGAAGGATTTAAAAACTTTTAAACCTATTGATCTTGCTACCATGTCATTTGGACAAGGGGTTGCAGTGACGCAGATTCAGTATATCGCAGCCTTTAATGCAGTGGCTAATGGAGGTAAATGGATAAGACCACATGTCATGAAGGAAATATCTCATATGGTAGATGATAAAAGAATTGTAGATAAACGGTTTGAAACTCTTAGTGAAAAGATTATAATGAGCAAAGAAAAAACAGCTCAATTAAGAACGTATTTGGAAATGGTGGTTAAGGAAGGAACTGCAACGCAAACATATATGGAGGGGTATCATATAGCCGGAAAGACGGGAACTGCAAATAAGGTTAATACTATCAAAGGAGGTTATGATTCAGGTAAATATATATCATCCTTTGTAGGAATGGCTCCTGCCAATAATCCGAAAATAACATTAATAGTTACTATTGATGAGCCTAACTCAAAAAAATATTATGCTTCTCAGACGGCAGTTCCGGCAGCACATAAGCTGTTTTCAGAGTTATTTACACTACTTAATATAACTCCGGATAATGGGAGTGATACAAATACTAACAATACTGTGGCGAAGTGAAAAGCAAATTAGTGGTCATCCCAATATTCATATTATCTTCATATTGTAATGCTAAACTATGTTTATAAATAATATTAATATCAAACTAAAAATATATTCAATAATTACTTGAAATAAGTTAATTATAGAGAATTTTAAAGTAGTAAACAAGGAGTTTATTTATGAAGAGTGGAGATAAAATAGTTGGAATAATACTTTTAATTATTGTGCTAATATCCTTAGGTGTAGCTTCAATATATAAGACTTCCTTAAAGGGGACAAAAAACACCGCAGTTATTAAGAGTGATGGCAAAGTAATTAAAACCATTGATTTAGATAAGGTAGTAGAGCCTCACGAGTTTACTATAAAAACAGATGCAGGCAATTACAATATCATATCGGTTAAACATAATGGTATTAGGGTAAAAGCTGCGAATTGTCCCAATCAAGTGGATGTAAAAGTGGGTTGGATTTCTAAGCCTGGACAGATAATTGTATGTTTGCCTAACAAACTTGTAATTAGTATTAATGGAGAGGTGAATAATGGAATTGATGGTGCGACCTTTTAAAATTTAAAAATGCAAGTAAAAAACGCTAAAAACATTAAAAATCGGTAGTTTTAGGCGAATTAAACTATTGTTGTAAGGGAGAATAGAATATGAAAGAATTATTTAGTATTGGACCTTTTCATGTGTATTTTTTTGGTCTAATGATTGCAATTAGTATAATTTCAGCAGTATCATTTGCTGAATGGCAGGCGAAAAAAAGAGGAATTAAAGATGAGATTATGTTTAACTTAGCAATAATTGGAGTGATTGCTGGTGTAGTTGGTGCAAGGTTATTTTATATACTTTTTTATAATCCTTCTTTTTATTTTAGTCATCCAATGGATATATTTAAGATTGCTGAAGGTGGATTGTCTATACATGGAGGGATATTTGTAGCCTTAGTCGCAGGGTACTTTTATTCGGTTAAGGTTAAAGTATCATTCTTTAAATTAGCAGATATTGCTGTAATGGCTGTAATACTTGCACAGGGCATAGGGAGAGTTGGTTGCGATGTCTTTGGAAAAGTAATGACTAATATTATGCCTTGGGGAATTAATATAGGTGGGAATATACTTCATCCTGCACAGGTATATGAGTTTATCTTAGATTATATTCTATTTATTATTTTGTGGAGAAAAAGTGAAAAACAAAAATATGAAGGTGAATTATTTGTTATTTATATTATAGGTTTTCCAATAATTAGAGGAATTGTTGAGTTCTTTAGGATAAATCCAGTAATTTGGGGACCGTTCTCAATATCCCATTTGCTAAGTTTAGTATTTATAATTGGTGGTTTAATAATATATGCTTATTTAAAAAGAAATGGCAACTATGAAATTAAAAATTATGAAGAAATTATGATACCGATGTATTTAAAGATTATATGTTTAATCATTCTCATAACTGTTTCTCTTATAGCTTTTTATATGGTTCAGGGATAAATTATAATATTTTGCAATGAGTTTTAATTCCGTTTCAGTTTTAATAAACACATTATGCTTAAAAGGCTTTAAGCCATTAAGATAGAATTCAAGAATCGAGTGAAAAATAGAATTCGAAGGGAGAAATAAAAATGAAAAAGAAATTATTTATAGAAGGTATGAGTTGCGGACATTGTGCAAATCATGTTAGCGAAGCATTAAAAGATATTGGTGCAAAAGACGTGGAGGTAAATCTTGATAAAAAGTTTGCCACTGCTGAAATAAGCGAAGATATCACGGACGAAGCTATAAAGGGAGCTATTGAAGAGGTAGGATATGATGTTGTAGGAATAGAAAAAGCTTAAATAAAAATAATTAATTTTTAAAATTAAGATGCCAAGTGTTATATGAAATATAATGCTTAGGCAT
>NZ_JBNMNU010000015.1:0-37556 GCF_051278035.1 Clostridium sp. | reverse complement strand
TGAAGTGAAATGAAAATACTTTATTATGACTGTTTTTCAGGTATTAGTGGAGATATGAATTTAGGAGCATTAATAGACCTCGGTATAGAAGAGAAATATCTAATAGAAGAATTAAAAAAGTTAAGTCTAAATGGATATGAAATAAAAGTATCAAGAGGAATTAGAAAAGGTATAGAGGGCACTAAAGTGAATGTAGTTTTACAAGAGCACACTCACACTCATAATCATGCTGAAAATGAAGGCGTACATTCACATGAACATATGAGTAAGGATCATAGTCATCATGAACATAGAAATCTTAAAGATATTAAGAAAATTATAGAAGACAGTAAGCTCAGTTTAGAAATTAAAGAATTAAGTGTGAAGATGTTCATGAAGGTTGCGCAGGCTGAAGCGAAGGTTCACGGAAAACCTTTGTATGAGGTCCACTTTCATGAGGTAGGCGCAGTAGATTCTATTGTTGATATAGTAGGGGCGGCTATTTGTATAAGCCATTTAAATGTTGATAAGATAATGTGCTCATCCATAGAACTTGGCGGTGGGTTTGTCAAGTGCGAGCATGGAATTATACCAGTTCCAGCGCCAGCTACTGTGGAAATTTTAAAGGGGATACCAGTAAAACTTGGAGCTGTACCCTTTGAAACCACAACGCCTACGGGTGCCGCAATTCTTGCAGCTTGTGTTAATGAATTTAAAGATAATAATAATTTTATTGTAAACAAGATTGGCTATGGCGTAGGTAATAGAGATACTGAAATTCCTAATGTGCTAAGAGTTATGTTAGTAGAGGAGAATAACTTGTCTAACACTAATATGGTAAACAGCGAAAAAGAAGAAATTATTGAATGTAACATAGATGATATGAACCCAGAGCTATATGAGTACATTATTGATAAGCTTTTTACAAAAGGTGCTTTGGATGTTTATTTAACTCCGATTATAATGAAAAAGGGTAGACCAAGTGTGAAAATAAGTGTTTTATGCAGTTCAGATAAATCGGAAATAATGAAAGAATTATTATTCAGAGAAACTACTACATTTGGCGTAAGAAATTTTAAAGTGGATAAAACTATGCTCCAAAGAAAATTTACCAAAGTAAACACTAGCTACGGTGAAGTTACAGTGAAAGAAGCTTACTACAAAGGTGAGAAAATAAAAAGCAAGCTCGAATATGAAGAGTGTAAGAAAATAGCTGGCAACACGGGAATATCTGCAAGAGAGGTATATGAAAGGCTAAAAAATGAAGTATAAAACGAAGGATCGAGATGGAAATCACAAATTAAAAAAGGTGGTAAACATATGAATTCAGAGGAAATGAAGATATTTCTCAAGTCCATAAAAAATGGTGATATATCCATTGAGGATGGTTTAGATAAGTTAAAAGAGTTGCCATATTCTGATTTAGGATTTGCAAAAATAGATAATCATAGAGAACTTAGAGTTGGCTACCCAGAGGTTATATATTGCGAAGGGAAGACTGTAGGTCAGATAAAAGAGATAGTTAAATTAATGCTTACTAATGATGTAAATATTCTTGGAACAAGGGCATCTAGGGAAATGTATGAAGGAGTAAAAGAAGTATGTAATGATGCTGAGTACAATGAACTGGCAAGAACAATTGTTATTAAAAAAAAGAATGTAGAGAGTCCAAGTACATATATTGCATTAGTAACGGGTGGAACCTCTGATATACCAGTTGCTGAAGAGGCAGCTGTTACAGCAGAAATCTTTGGAAATAAGGTTGAAAGAATTTATGATGTAGGGGTAGCGGGTATTCATAGGTTATTTGGGAATCTAGATGTTATAAGGCATGCTAGAGTAGTTATTACGGTTGCTGGAATGGAAGGCGCTTTAACAAGCGTTGTTGGAGGTTTAGTAGATAAACCAGTTATAGCTGTTCCAACTAGTGTAGGCTATGGAGCTAGCTTTAAGGGACTTGCTGCCCTATTATCCATGTTAAATAGCTGCTCTAGCGGAGTTAGTGTTGTTAATATTGACAACGGCTTTGGAGCGGGTTATCTAGCAAGCATTATTAATAAATTATAAATTATATTTAGAAAACCACTGAAGTATATTTGTTTAGAATACTTCAGTGGTTTTTTCATCGTTGTCAATTTAAAAGCTACTAACAAGGCTGGTTACATAGATTCACGGTTATATACGTCCTCGTAAACTTTAAGTGTATTATTCGCTGTATTTTGCCAAGAAAATTCGCTAGACCTTTTAAGTCCCTTAATACTAAGTTTTTCTCTTAAATTTTCATTACTTAATAGATTCCCTATGGCAAAAGATATCTCAGATATATCATAGGGATTTATTAGAATTCCAGCATCCCCAACTACTTCTGGAATAGAGGTAAGGTTAGAAGCTATTACAGGGGCTCCACAGCTCATTGCCTCTAGAGGTGGAAGTCCAAATCCTTCGTAAAAAGAAGGATATACAAAAGCATCACAACCGTTATAGAAAATAGGTAGGTGATCTTCAGGAACAAATCCAGTAAAAATAACATGAGAGTCTATTCCGAGTTCTTTTGTAAGTTTTAAGAGCGTTTGACTTGAATCTTTATATCCGCCTACGATAACTAAATTATATTTTTTATCTAAATCTTTGTACACTTTTGCAAAAGCAGTTAACAAAGAAGCAACATTCTTTCTCTCACTAAATCCACCTAAGTAGAGTATAAATGGATTCTCTAAACTATACATGTCTTTTAGAAAGGTCTTACAGTGGATTTTGTCTAAAGGAGCGTACTTTTTATCGGCAGCTAGTGGAGTTACAAAAATTTTACGCTCATCTATAGGGAAAAATTTCAGAATATCTTGTTTAGAAAATTCAGAGACAGTTATTATTCCATTAGCTCCTTCTATTATCAAAGGCATTTCTTTTAAAAATTTTAATAAATATCCCTTTCCAACGGTTTTAGGCATGATGTATGGAATTAAATCATGTATAGTGACTATTTTCTTGCAAGAAATTTCATTGCTAAAACCTATACCATTTTGTGGCATATGATATATGTCTATGTTTTCCTTTCTTATATTTTCTGGAAAATAGTAGTCCTCAAAAAAACGTTGGTGTTTTTTTGAGGTCATTACTATTTTACAGTTTTCTTTTTTTATGCACTCGTAATTACTACCTGACCAAAAAATATGGTAGTTATTTGTAGTATCTATGTTAATTAAATTTTTAAGCACATTTTCTGTATAGGTTCCTATACCTGTGCCACTATAGAGATTGATAGCTCTAGCATCAAGCGCAATCCTCATGGCGTCCACTCCTTAATATTAATAGATAAATGCTAAATTAATAATTTATAGATTTATTAAAATACAATATATATTAATATACTATTTTCATTAGAAAAGTGTGCTATTTGTATAAATATAAACCTGCACAAATTATTCCATAATTTCATATAATGCAATAGAAGAATATTTCGGAGGCGTGCATTTGGTTACCCAGGAATTAAGGGAATTAGTAGAGAAAAAATATTCTCTACGTATTGTTGATATTGAAAAAATAAAAAATGTATACAGAATAGAGACTGATGATGGTATGTATTGCCTTAAAATCATTAATTATGACTTTAAGCATTTTTTATTTATTATTGGTGCAATAAAACATTTGCAAAACAATGGTTTTCAAAATATACCACAAATAATTGAAACAAAAGATAAAAATGATTATATAGCTGTTGATAGTAAATATGCATATTTAACCCCATGGCTAAGCGCAAGGCAGTGTAATTATGATAATCCAGTAGACATAGAGTTATGCACCTCAAAGCTTGCGCAGCTTCATATAAGGAGTTTGAATTTCAAAGTCACACCTGATATGAAACCAAGAATTGCTTGGCTTAAATGGATAGAAACCTTTAAAACAAGAAGGAGTGAAATACTAGATTTTAAAAGAAGAATAGATGAAAAACAGTTCAAAACGGAATTTGATATGAATTATCTAGGGATGATGGAGGAAGAGCTATTAAGGAGCGATAGAGCAATATGTAATTTAACCAAAAGTGAATATGCGGATAAGATGAAAGAAGAAATTAAACATAGGGGATTTTGCCATCATGATTATGCTCACCATAATGTATTAATTGAAAAAAGTGGAGGCATAAGCATTATAGATTTTGATTATTGCATCTTGGATACTCATTTACATGATTTAAGTAGCCTCTTAATAAGAAGAATGAAAAATGGAAAATGGAGCCTTGAAAATGCACTTTTTATAATGGATACCTACCATGCTACAAATGAAATATACAAAAGTGACATAGATATAATGGCAGGATTTATGGAATTTCCCCAGGAATATTGGCAAACTGGAATTCAATACTACTGGGAGAAAAAAAATTGGGGTGAAGAATTTTTCTTGAAGAAGCTGGAAAAAATAGAGGAGGATAGAGTAGAGCGGCAAATTTTTGTTGATGAATTTAGAAAAATAAATTATGGGAGGTAGTATTGTGAGTAAAAACAAAGAGGATAAATACATGGATGAGAGAGAAATTGACATAATAGAGCCGCAAGATTCTACTGTAGAAGAATATGATATGAAACTTGAAAGGATGGAGGAGGAAGTTAAAAAACTTAAAAAAATAAAAAAAAGACAAAAAAAAATTAAAGAGTTAGAGTTTGAACAAAACGAGATATTAAGAAAAATGGATAAAAACAGTAAGAAAGGTAAATAGTATTTGACTAATAGATTTGATTAGAGGTGATGCCAGTGGCAATAAGCATCTATAATGAATTTTCTGATTACATGATATTCAAAGGCATTAAAAATGTAGATGTAATGCAGTTTAATCCTGAAAATATAGATGAACAATTAGTAATAGAGCAGTTTCATGCGATTTATGCTTTTCATGAAAAATCTTTGGGCTTTAATGGGTATTTAAGGAATAAGTTAAATAACAATACAGGGAAAATCATAGAGGAATATAAAATTTATATTAAAAAGCTTACAAGGGACATAAATAAAATTAAAAGAGATGAACCTAAAAATTCTTTTGAAGAATTAATTCTTAAACATGGAAATGGAGTTATAAATAGAGGGGAGATGTGCATAAGGGCAGCATATCATTCGGATTATATTGAGATTATAAAAAGAAGCATGAGGCGATGCGAAATATGCCTCGGTAATACAGATTTTAAAAATCTCCAAAAAAATAAAAATGTTGAAGTGGTTAGTTTTGAAGATTGTAGTTATAACATGGTGGAAATGGATTGTTTTCTTTTACTTAATAGATTAAAAAGAAAAGGGGAGAAATTTGATTATAAGAGGCTTGTTAATGAATTTTGTAATATTGAAGGACTGGAGGACACTAGTTCAAAATTTATAATAGCTTTAATATCTTACCCACATGAATTTATGAAATGTTGTAATAGGTATAGAGAAGGTAAAAAGCAGTGGCCTGAGGATAGATTTTCTGAGAAGCTTATAAAAGCTTTGAGTCAAGATGGAGACTCTTTAATTTAATTAGTAAGAAAATAAAAATGTCTTAGTGTCATAGTTAAGAGGTGAAAATATGTTAGACGTTAGATATAAAGATAAGGCTTATTTAAGTAAATATGATTTAGATGTGAATTTATTTAGTAAATTTGATTTAGAGATAAGTGATGTTATTCCGGTAAGGAAAGTTTTTATACTTGATACTGACAAAGGTGATAAGGTTTTAAAAAAAGTGAGCTATAGTACTTCGGAACTGGAATTTATTAATTATAGTATTGAGTATATTAGAAATAAAAATTTCAACAAACTCATAAAATTTGAAAAGACAAAAGATAACCTTATATATGTAAGGTGGAAAGATGATATATATTGTATTATGAATTTAGTAGAAGGTAGAGAGTGTGAATATAGTAGCCCGGTGGATATAACCCTGGCATCAAAAGCACTGGCAGAATTTCATATGTCATCAAATGGAATTATGTATGATGAGGTATTTGTTAGATTGTGTGCAAAGCACCATAAGCGGTACTTATGTGGTAAAGTAATAGAAAATTTCAATAAAAAACTAAGGGAACTTAAGTTTTTCAAAAGGCTAGTCACTCTATATGAAAATAAAAATGAATTTGATAAAATCTTTTTAGAACATGAAAAATATTACGAGGAAAACATAACGAAAAGTATAAAAATTTTAGAAAAATCTGAGTATTTTAATTTATGTGAGGAAAAAGAAAAAATAGTATTATGTCATCATGATCTAGCTCATCATAATTTGTTAATCAATAAAGAAGAAGTGTATTTCCTAGACTTTGATTATTCAGTTGTAGATTTAAAGGTGCATGATCTTTGTAATTTTATAAATAAGGCCATTAAAAATTTCGGATATGATATCGAAAAATGTCATAGTATTTTAAGTGAATATACAGCGATAAACCCATTAGATCAGAGAGAATTAACCGTATTATACGGTATGCTTAGTTTCCCCTCAGATTTTTATAGTGTATCTAAAGATTATTACACAAGGAAAAAGCAGTGGAGTGAAGAGATATTTTTAAATAGATTAAAGAAAAAAGTGGAATATAGAGAAGATAGAGAAGAATTCTTAGAAGGTTTTAGAAATTATTATAATTGTTAGTTAAAACCCCCACATAGTGTTATGTACACTATGTGGGGGTTTTAAATTAACTATTTAATAATATATTTTTATAAGCGGCTAGAGTGTCTTTAGCTGTATGTTCCCAAGTTAGGTCAGAGGCTCTTTTTAATCCTTTAGTTATAAGAGATTGTCTTAAAAAATTATCATGGAGAACAGTATACATTTTTTCACTTAAGTCGTTTATATCATAGGGATCTACAAGTAAAGTTGAATCCTTAACTATTTCAGGAATAGAAGTAACGTTTGAAGCAATTACAGGCACCCCACAAGCCATTGCTTCAATTGGTGGGAGTCCAAAACCTTCATAAAAAGAAGGATACACAAAAAGCTCACAGGCATTATACAGGTAGGGGATATGGTCCATGGAGATAAAGCCTGGAAAAATCACACTACCTTCAATATGCAGAGCTTCTGCTCTTTTTTTATATATATCATATGATTTACCTTTACTACCTGCAATTACGAGTTTCATATCTTTTTTTAATTTAGGTAGGAGTAAGCTAAAGGAATCAAGTAGTCCAAGGATATTCTTCCTAGGGCTAAAGCCACCAACATATAGAATATAGTCTTCAGTAATGGAGTAGTGTTTTTGGATAATAGATTTACTAAGTGCTTTGTCATAAGGTTTATAGATATCCTCGCTGGCTAAATAAGTAACATATATTTTTTCTCTCGGAAAATTGAAAGCTTTAATAATGTCCTCTTTGGAATATTGTGACACAGTAATTATTCCATCACACAAAGGGATAATATCTGGAAGTTTTTCGTTGAAAATTTTTAAGTATTGGTCGCCAACGGTTTCTGGCATTCTACATGGAATAACATCATGTAAAGTAATAACGAAAGGGCAGTTTTTGTCTTTAGGAAGCCCTATACCATTTTGAGGAACATGGTATATATCCATAGACTTGTCTATTAAATTGTTACAAATAGTCACTTCATTCCAAAAATTATTTTGATTATTTTGATTATATTGTGCAATATTCTCTATATGAAAGTTTTTCTGAAAAGGTATGTTGAGTTTATAATCTTCCGGTACGTAAAGTAAATAATCATTATAATTGTCTATTTTATTTAAAGAGTGAATTAATTGGTAAGCATAAGTACCTATACCAGTTCCTCTATACCATTTTGCAGCCCTAGCATCAATTCCAATTTTCATTTTAAGACTCCTTAAGCACTGATTAATATGTGAATATACTTTATTATATTAAAAGAAAGCATAAATGTTGTTAAAACCTTTAAGAATATATTCTAAAAAAAATTATTTGTAATATAAATTATAGAGGGGGGTGAGTGACATGATGAGAGAATTTGAAATTGAGAAGCAATATGGTATTAAAATAGAAAGTATACGTCCTAATAAGGGTGTGTATTTTTTAAAGACTGACGATGGCACTAAATGCCTAAAAAAAATCAATTATGGGACACAAAAACTTTTGTTTGTATACGGCGCCAAAGAACATCTTGCAAAGAATGGATTTGACAAGGTGGATAGATATATTTTAAATACTGAAGGAAACCCTTATGCATTAGTTAATGAAGATATTTATACATTATCGTCATGGATAGATGGGAGAGAGTGCGATTTTCATAACGAGGAGGAGCTTATTAACGCTTCTAAAAATTTAGCGTACATGCACATCGCATCTAAAGGGTATGATCCACCAGAGAATAGTAAGCTGAAAACAGATCTTGGAAGATGGCCTCATTTAATGGAAAAAAGAATAAAGTCTTTTGAGAAAATGAAGGGAATGATTAGAAAGAAGAAGAATTTTAAAACTGATTTTGATATGAATTATATTAAGAGTGTAGATGATCAGAAGGAACTAGGCAAAAGAGCTATGGCTATACTTGATGATTCTAGGTATTTTGATATATGCAGGCAAACAGAAGAAGAAAAAGGGTTTTGCCACCATGATTATACTTATCATAATATTATTATTGATAAGAATAATGATGTTAACATAATTGATTTTGATTACTGCAAAAGAGAAGTAAAAGCATATGATTTATCTAATTTTTTAATAAAGGTACTTAAAAAGCAGGATTGGGACATAAAACACGTTGAAATTATATTAGACGCATATAGCAGCGTAAATCCTCTATCACAAGAAGAATATAGACTCATATATGCATTTCTAATGTTTCCACAAAGGTACTGGAGACTTTGTAATAGATACTATTATAATGAAGTTACCTGGATTCAAAATTCCTTTAACAAGAAGATGGAGGAGTTAATTTCTGAAAAAGAAAAGTATATGGTATTTATTGAAGAATATAAGAAAGCCTTTAATCAAAAATAATATAAATCATGCTATATAAAAAGATATGTAGATATAATATTTACATATCTATTTTTGCACTCACCTATTAGACATATTTTCATAATATATATTATGAGTTTAAGTCTGGAGATGATATTGTGGAAATAGGAGATATTGTAGTAAGAAAATCTTATGGTGGAGACATTACCTTTAAAATAATAGATATTATAACTGACGGTGATAAGGATTTGTATTTACTTAAGGGGATAAACTTAAGAATAGAAGCTGACTCACGAAATGAAGATCTACAATTAGTATCAGAGAATAAAATTAGTGAAATAGATAAAGTGTTTGATAAAAAAGTTAATGCGTCAATTAAAAAGGTACTGATGAATAGGATTAAAGGAACGAAAGGGTACAGAGGGACAGCTATAGATATTACTGGAAGAATTAAAGATTCACAATTAAAAGAAGAAAGGTACAAAGAATACAAAAATAAAGATATGGTTTTTGGGAGGCCGGGTAAAATACTACATGTTGACGGTGATGCAGAATATCTAGAGGTTTGCTTAAAAACTTATAAGCAATTTTCTTTAGAGGCCGTAGGTAGAATAATATCAGAAAAAGATCAACCAGATCAAATAGTAGATTTAGTCAAAGAAATAAAGCCAGATATAGTAGTAATAACAGGTCATGATGGTATGGTAAAAGGAATAACTGATTATGTAGACTTAAACAATTACAGGAATTCGAAATACTTTGTAGAATGCGTTATAGCACTTAGAGCTTATAATAGCAATTATGATGATTTAGTTATATTTGCTGGAGCGTGTCAATCGTGTTATGAGGCGCTTTTAGATGCTGGTGCCAATTTTGCATCTTCTCCGAATCGAGTCTTGATACATTGTTTGGATCCTGTTCTAGTTGCTGAAAAAATAGCATATACAAATGTAGAAAATGTTGTAGCAATAGAAGATGTTATACAGAACACTATAACGGGACTTAAGGGTATAGGCGGGCTTCAAACTAGGGGTAAATATAGAGAGGGGTTTCCAAAGTCCCAGTATATATAGATTCTAAGGAGCATTTTTTTAAAAACATATAATTATTATGTATGTGGTTTTATTTTGAATATCTAAATAAGCTCCCACATTTTGTATGGGAGCTCTACTTATAAAAATGAATATTTATGCTGTTAAAGGAGATACTATTATAGTATGTACATAAAAGGTTATAAAACGGAGAAAAATCAATTGTAAGCGTAAAAATCTATGAAAATACGTTTTTGTTAACATAAATTTAACATTGACAAAATTGTTATAGTAGTGATAAAATAATAAGTTGCTTGACAATAATATATATATAGTGTATAATGTGAAATGTGGAGAGAAGGTGCTTGCTATGGAAAAAGTTAATGTATTGACTTCAATAAAAGATGAAATAGAAAGTCATGTTGGTGAAAGAGTAACATTAAAAGCTAATGGTGGAAGAAGAAAAATTCTTGTAGATAATGGAGTTATAGAAAAGACGTATACAAGTATTTTTGTTATTAGACTTGACAATGACACCCACAGGACGGTGACATATAGTTATTCAGATGTTTTGACAAAAACAGTTCAAATAGTTTTTGCAGGATAAAGCGATACTTTATTTCAGTATCGTTTTTTTGCATTTATAAATTAATTTTAAGCAAATAAAAATAATAAACGATTATACTAACTTGTTATTTGTTTGGACTTAGCTTATATAAGACTAACAAGACATATATTAAATAGAATGCAGTTGCTTATTGGTAACACTGTAATCTATTTAATATATGCCTTTTTTTAGTTTGAAAAAAGATGCTATTGTATATAATCAACGGGTTCTCTTTTGAGGTGCATATATACCAATTATCACACCAAATAGCATGTATTTTAACGATAGGAAAAGCAGAAGGTTTAACAGCCTTCTGCTTTTTTGTTTACTTATTAATCGTAAATAAAAATCTTAGACTTCATATAATTCTGATTTTAAGAAAAATATGAAGTGATTTATTTAGCCAAAACTGGTTTTGTATCCTCGGTTTTGTTACCCTGTAAGTATATATGTTTAATATTTTCAAGGTTATCATTTAAGGAAATATTGAATTTTCCATCACGATGGAATGGACTAACAAGACTATATCTTAACTTTAAATACAATGAATCACCTTTGATTTTATAGCTATATCCAGAATAGACTAAAGCACTATCGCTTGTCATTCCAGTGATTTGTGGAGTTCTATTGTTTTTCGTAATATTTTCAATAAAAATACTCCCCGTACTAACACCTGTGCCAATGGCTAAATACATTGTGATACTAATTAGGATAGCTGTAATTAAAATTATTAACACTAAAGAAATTTTTTTGAATTTACTCATTATAGCCTAACTCCCTTCATCCATATTATAAAAGACTGTATATATCATAATGTTAAAATATATACAGCCTATAAGAAAATTATAACATGTTTTCTACATGTTGGTACTAAATAGCTTATTAATAATATAATAAGGGAAATTAAAAGTTTATTTGAAGTATATAATATCGTTTAACTCAAACTTTTTATTTGTTATGCCCAATTGTTGAGCGGGAGTTGTAAGTTGTTTATTTAACGTTTTGTATGTCATACAAAAATTATAATATGTCCGTAATATAGTAATAGCATATTGTGCGTATTTAGGATTGAAATTAGCATAAACGTAGCTTTTACCTTCACCTCTTGCAGTAGTTAACGGTCTTTCGAGTATTGATAATCTTCTATGGATTTGTTGCATAAAAGAGTTAACCGCATAATTATTTACTTTTATAAGTAACCTTGCTAAATACTCTGTGTTGTAGTCAGAAACATTAGTTGTACAGTTTATAATTCTTGTTCCTTCATCAATTGACGGTAGTGGGTGTTTAAGAGGTCTGTTAGCCCACACTGGATAACTATGACCTTCACGTTCTATAAAGTCATGGAACTTATGAAATTCTAACTTTTCCACCATTTTTAAAATGGCGACATTGGTTTCTGATATATTATTAATCCCATTTATCTTCTTCCGTTCTTTTAGTAACTCCCTTGCTTCAACATATTCATTAAAGGCTTCTTTTTTTGTTTTTCCTTTCTCAACTTGGCAAAGAAAATGTAAAGCATTGCCTTCTTTAATTTCAGGAGCAAACACCCTGAATAATGGAGTTGTTATTGAACTATCATCATCTGAAACAAATCGCCATTTATTAGCCTTTATCGTGTTCTTAATAAGCCAGTAGTGAGCAAATGCAGTATAAGAAGATATAATATGTAAACCGTCAATATAACTCTCTCTGATGTTGAATTTCGTGTATTTATCCATATATTCTGCATACGATTGTGTATCGTTAGCTGTTGGTGGTTGTGGACAGTATGAAAACCTATATTTTGCATTTTTACAAGCAAAATCGTATAGATGGTCTTCCTTTAGCAATTTTGTATCAGATGTTATTTCCTCTTGCGTTATATTCCAATCATAAGCAACATCTGCTCTAAAAATATATTTTGAATTTGAGTCTCCACTCACTACAATCTATGTAGGAAACTTCAATTCTTCTACATCATCATACCTTGTCCCACCTTTACCACGCCTTCTAACATTATTCAAACTATAAACCATTTTATCAGTATTTAACCATATTATTTCAAATGTGTGATTTTCAAATGCTTTTCGTTCATGCCTATCTAAGAATTCAAGGCATTTTTTATAGAGCCATTCTAATTTATTATAATATGTCTTTGGAGAAACCTGTAGTATTTCACAACTTCGTTTTATAGGCGTACGGTTCAATAAAAGTTTAGCAAACAAAGGTATAATATCATTTCTCTTTTGATGATAACCAAAATTTTCTTCTCTCAAAGGAAGTACATTAGTCATTTTACCACATATTTTACATTGCCATTTTATTGAGTTTGAACTGCTTTTTCCCCTTTTTTTAAAACTATTTACATTTAAAGATGGGGTGGTATCTTTAATATTGCATTGCTCTCTATGAAAGTTATATTCAGGAATCCGATCTACTATTTTATCACTGTGTATCAATCGCTTAATTTCTTCTGCTATAGACCAATTAGAGTAAGCAGTAGTGGTACATTCTAAAGATATTCCCTTTATGGTATCCGTCTTATTGGGATTGCAAACTATATTTTTCTTTTCACCCGTACCAGATAACTTATATCTAAATGGCTTATTCTTTATATTATCAAATCTAATTTGTGGTTCACCGAACCATTTACAAAATGGATTACTACAATAGTTGAGCTGTATAGTATGAATCGTATTATTTATAGAGATAGTTACTGGTGTAAATAATGTATCTCTATATTTTTTAGCAAAAGCGACAGATGATAAAATAGGATAATCTTTGTCTCTGTTTTCAATATCTTCATTGGATATAGGTGGCATTATTGTAACTAAAGTATCATCCTTTGAAGTAAGTCGTTTTAGTTTAGCCACTTTGTTCATCTTCTACATTTTGATTTGGAAATAACTTGGTATATACTCGTTTTTTGTTCCTTTTGCTATGTATCCAATCAAGAAAATTACTATCATCAATAATATTTTTTAGAAATATGTCTACAATTTCTTCTTCACTATATCCAGTATATTCAGCATAGTATCGAACAATTGCTCTTGAATGTTCAGATACTACCCAGTCTACCTTTTGACCATTCCTATTCTTTGGTTCAATGAAATTCATTTGTTAGCCCCCTTAAACAATGTAATTTTAATTAGCACTCTTATTAGTATACCAAATAGCAGTTTAAATATACACTCCATAAAATTATGAAACAATAAATATTGATGTTAATTACAATGTTAATTACAATGTTAATAATAGTGTATTTTTTAAGAATAGTGTTAATATACCTTGTTATATCAATAAAAATAACGTGCTAATTATAATGTTAATTAGCACGTTAAATGGTATGTTATTTTATTAAAAGCACCTCAAAAGAGAACCCGTTGGTATATAATCCGACTTATATAAATTACTTTTTAAGGAATTATAACGAAAATTGTAATACGAATAAAAGTTTGGGATATCATATTTTCTTTACTATTTCTATATATATTAACAGTAGGTATTTTAGGTAGATAACAAGCCATTGTTATCTACCAATAGAAATACAAGGAGGTATAATATGGATATAGATTTAATAAGAGAAGATATAGAATATGAACAACTATTAGGAGAAAACACTGCTGATACAGTAGTGAAAGAAGAATATGTAATACCGGATACCCATCCAGATGTTAGGGAAGTCCTTATGCTAGATGTTAAAGCTTCTATAAACTCTAAAGAAATAATTCAAGATAAGGTATACTTAGAGGGGCAGATTAAATATAATGTACTTTATATTACTAAAGATCAAGAACGAACTGATGTTGAAAACGTTGAGTATAGTTCCAAATTCTCAAATACAATAGATATAATGGGTGCTAAGCCTGAAATGCTTTGTGATGCTGAGTGTTTTGTAGAACATATGGAATGTAAAATAGTTAATGAGAGGAAAATATGCCTAGAAGGTATTCTGAGATTAAATTCTGAAGTATATAAAAATTTTAATTTCCAAATAGTTAAAGATGTTGAAGTAGTTAAAGATGTTCAATATTTAAAAAATACTACTAGTATAGATAAGGTCACTAGGAATTTTAATGGAGAACTTATTGGAAAAGCTAATATAAAAATTCCTATGGATAAACCTGAAATTTCTAAAGTTATAAAGTGCGATGTTAATATCCATAAGAAAGAAGTGAAACTTTACGAAGATAAAATTCTAATTAATGCATATGCATCTGTAAGCATTATTTATAAGAACAGAGACAGCAGAGAATTAATTTATATTGAGCATGATGTTATGTTGAATAAAGAATTAGAATTTAGTGGTGTGAACCCGAATATGGAAAATTATACAGAGTTCAATGTAGATGCTATGGAATTTGACATCAAGGAAGATGATTTAGGAGAAAAAAGAATTATAGATGTTGAGTTTATGATAAAGACGAGTACTAGAGGTATGCACAAAGAAGAAGTGGATATAATTGAAGATGTATATTCACCAACTATTAATTTAGAAATGGATAAAAAAGATTATGATCTTAATGTAATGCAAGGGCAACTATTAACGGAGACTTTAGTTAAGGGTGACATAGAGGTAAATAATAGCATGGCAAAGCCTAGTAAGATAATTATGTGCAATGCCAGTGTTTGTGTAACAGATAAAAAGGTCACTGAGGATAAGGTTATAATAGAGGGTATAATGAATGTAACGGTATTATACAGAAGTGAAGATGAGGAAAAATATCTATCTGCTGTATCAGATGAAATTCCTTTTACTTGTGGTGCTGAGATATTAGGTGCTAGGATAAATATGAGCAGTATGTGTAAGGTAACACTTGAAAATGTAAATGCAGATATTGATGCAGGAAATATATCGGTTAGGGCTGTAGTGAAAGCATATGCAAGAGTAAATTATATTATGCAGAAGAAGTTTTTGGTTGATGTTTACCCGATGGAAGGTGAAATACCTACTAAAAAAGCTAGTATTACTATTTATGTAATCCAATCTGGTGACACCTTGTGGAAAATTGCTAAAAAATATAATACTACAATGCAAGAAATCGCAAGAGTGAATGGTATAGATGACCCTAATGTTATAAAAATTTCACAAAAGCTTATAATACCAGGTAGAGTAATTATATAATTCAAACCCCCATGTTGTTAATAGCACATGGGGGTTTATTATTGTCTTATTTTAAATTATTAGTAGCAATATTATATTTGTTGTAATATACTAATTTTATTAGTAATATTTCACCTACTTTAGTGGATGGTGCCACTATGGTGATATTTAATATAGAGTTGGAGGAAAATCATGTTAGTAAAAGCTTATGGAAAAATAAACATATCTTTAGATATAGTAGGAAAAAGAGAAGACGGATATCATTTATTAAAAATGATTATGCAAAACATAGACTTATACGATTCTATTTCATTTGAAAAATGTAATAGGGGAATTAATATAAGTTGCAATAAACCCTACATACCTATTGATGAGAAGAATTTAATGTATAAAGCTTCAAAACTCTTTATGGATACTTATAATGTAAGTGGAGGTATAAACATATATATTAAGAAAAACATTCCTGTAGCGGCAGGGATGGGAGGTGGAAGTGCAGATGCAGCATCAGTTTTTCAAACACTTAGAAAAGTGTTTGAAGTAAAGTTACCTGACAATGAAATTATGGAATTAGGTTTAAAAATAGGGGCAGACGTCCCATTTTGTATAACGGGTGGAACTGCATTATGCGAAGGGGTAGGAGAAATTATTACTCCGCTGGTACCTTTTAAAAATCATATTTTAGTATTGGTTAAACCTAATTTTGGCGTATCTACAAGGGAAGTTTACAAAAATTTAGATACTAGTAGAATTTATAAACATCCAGATACAGAAGCCTTAATAAAAGCTATGGAAGCGGAAGAATTACAGGAAGTATGTAACGGTATGAAAAATTTACTTGAAAATGTTACTCTAAGAAAATACCCAGTTCTCAAAAGAATAAAGGAGGATATGATTAAAATGGGTGCCATGGGATCAATGATGAGTGGAAGTGGACCAACAATATTCGCCTTTTTTGAGGATATGTTAAAGGCTCAAAGATGTTATGATAAATTTAAAACTCAATATAAAGAAGTATATATAACGAGAACAATTTAGCTATAAATTTATAATGATATATAAAAACGTGTAAAACGCCGTGACTGGTTTTTACACGTTTTTTTTTATTTTCATGTGCCTAGTGAATATTTTCTATCGGTGTCGTAGAAACTAGTTATATGTTTTATAAATTATACTGAAATAAGGAGTAAAGTAATGAAGATATTAGATTTATTTGACGTATATTTTCTAATGATGATGTTGATTCAAGGTACAGTTGTACTTACTGTAGATGCAAGGAGCTTTAAAAAATCTCACATGGATAGTACTAGTAAGAAAGCAACATTTTTAGGATGGCTTGTAATTACAACATCTATTATTCTATTTATACTTAGGTGGATGTTTAAATAAACATGAAATGGTAAAGCCATAGCACACATATAATATGTAAGGAAGTGAATCATTATGAAAGAAAAAATAGAAGATAATATTGAGTCCGAAGTAGAAAAAAATGTAACGTATTTAAAAGAACTTTTAAAGGATAACTCAGATGTTGTTTTTAGAACTTTTAAGGTAGGGGATTGGAATGCGGCTTTAGTTTACATAGATGGAATGGCCGACAAACTGTTATTAGATGATTATGTATTAGAACCATTAATGTTATGTTCAAAAGAAATAAAAAATGTAGACCAAATAAAAGACCAATTACTAGCGGTTAGTGATATGCGAGAAGTAAAAAAATTAAGTGAAGGAGTTAATGCTGCGCTTTCTGGCGAAACATTGATGTTTATTGACGGATTAAATTGTGCCTATGTTATTGCGACGCGGCTTTGGCCGGCCAGAGGGGTGGGAGATCCATCTGGTGAAACAGTAATCAGAGGAGCAAGAGAAGGGTTTACGGAAACTGTAAGATTCAATACTGTTTTAGTTAGAAGACGAATTAGAGATACTAGACTGAGAGTTAAATCTAAAGCAATAGGAACTAGATCAAAAACTGATGTGGCTATAATGTACATTGATGATATTGTAAACAAAACGGTGCTTAGCGAACTTCAAAATAGAATAGATAAAATAAATATTGATGCAGTTTTTGATTCTGCCTACATTGAGCAGCTAATAGAGGATAATAAATATTCTCCTTTTCCTCAAATACAAAGTACTGAGAGACCTGATGTAGTAGCGGCAGCTTTATACGAGGGTAGGGTAGCTCTTCTTGTGGATAATTCTCCATTTGCGATTATTGTTCCGTGTACTTTGCCTAATTTATTTCAATCGCCTGATGATTATTACCAAAGGTGGATGCATGCATCTATGATTAGGTTTATTAGGATGATTTCTATAATAATTTCTCTTACTGCGCCGGCACTTTATGTAGCGGTTACATCATTTCATACAGCTATAATACCTACTAAATTGGCTTATTCTATAGCGGCTTCAAGGGAAGGAGTTCCTTTTCCTGCATTTGTGGAGGCTATAATTATGGAGCTATTTTTAGCCCTTCTTATGGAGGCTGTGGTTAGGCTGCCAAGGCCGATTGGAGCTACTATTGGTATTGTAGGAGGGCTTGTTATAGGTCAATCTGCGGTAAGTGCGGGAATAGTTAGTCCTATTATGATTATTATTGTGGCAATTACTGCTATTACTACATTTGTAACCCCGAATTATGAAGTTACTACAGCTTTTAGGCTAATGAGATTTCTACTCATTATTACAACTGCAATTGCAGGTCTATATGGAATGATGATGGGTCTCATTGTAATTCTCATTCATCTAGTTAGAATGAAAAGTTTTGGAATACCGTATCTAGCACCAGCGGTTAGTACTAATATGAGCGATTTAAAAGATATGTATATCAAAGCGCCTTTATCCAAGATAAAAGAAAGACCTAAATATATGAAAACAGGAGATAAGATAAGACAAAAATAAACTATCTTATGTTTGTAATAGGAGGTGAAGAATAACATTATGCGGCATAAAGAAATAATCGGAGATTTTGGTTTATTTGCCACTATAGTGGTAGCTATAGTGGGAGTGGGGATTTTTTCTAGCCCAAGAGAGGTAATAGATAAAGTAGGTAGTGATGCGTGGATAGTTACTTTAATAGGTGGGATAGTAATTTTCTTATTACTGTATCTTATATACATGGTTTTGAAGAAAAATGATTTTGAACAGTTCACCAATATATTGCAGAATAATTTTGGTGTGATAATTGGAGGAGTATTTGCTATTGTGTTTGCTCTTTATAGTGTATTTATTGTTTCACTAGGAATGAGGGAATTTGCCGAAGTTATTAAACTACATTTATTAAGGCAGACTCCGACAGAATTTATTTTAATAGTTACTATTTTAACGGCAACTTACTTAGTTAGGGGGGAAGTAGGTGATTTAGTTAAATTTAATGAAATCATATTTTGGATTATGTTCATTCCAATTTTTATAGTTTTTATACTTATTGCAGTAAATGCTGATTTTACAAATTTATTACCAGTACTTAATAATAAACCGTCTAATTACTTTAAGGCATCTAGATATATTTTATTCTGTTTTGGAGGAATTGAAATAGCATATCTCATTCTTCCTTATGTTAAGAGTAAGAAGAATTCACCAAGGGTGTTAAAAAAGAGTATTATGTTTATAACAATATTTTATTTGATTGTAATGATACTTGTTTTAGCAGTATTTTCTAAAGAACAGAGTAGGATTTTATTATGGCCAACTATCTCTATGATAAGAACTTTAGATATACCAGGAACATTTATAGAACGTTGGGAAGGCGTAGTAATGGCATTTTGGATATTCTTTTATTTCACTACCTTTGTTAATATTTATTTCTTTTCTGCTGAAATTACAAAAACTGTATTTAAACTAAAAGATATTAAATTATCCTCGCTTTTAATAATGCCCATTGTTTATGTTGTTGCATTATATCCGCAAAATATAGCAGAACTTTACAGTATACAATTTAATACGCCTGTAGTTCTATTAACGGCTATATTTGTTTTTGTTATTTTACCAATACTTATATTACTTGTGGGTAAAGTTAAAGAGAGGAGGAAATGTGCGGATGATATTTAAAAAGATTTTGCCAGTTGTCCTCAGTTGTATACTACTGGTTGGATGTTGGGATAAAATAGAAATAGATAGGCTTAATTTCATATCCACTATAGCGATTGACACAGGTGAGGATATTGATAAAGAGGAGGAGTTAAAAAAGATCAATCCAGAAGAGCCCTTTGCAGAGGGCAAAATTAATAAAATCAATGTAACCTATGGGTTCCCAGATATGAGCATGCTAGGTCCGGATAAAGGTGGAAGTGCACAGGAAAAATTTATTAATACGCAAGGCTACTCTATGGAGGATACTGCGTCGGAAGCTATGGCTAAAAGCAGCAGAGATATATACATGGGGCATGTTAAGCTACTGATATTAAGTAGCAATATATTGGAATATAAAGAAACAATTAAAGAAATAGTAGATTATTTCCAGAGAAATCCTGATATAAGTAGGATGATGGATATAGTAGTCGCAGAAGGCATAGCTGAAGACTATGTAAAATTCAAACCAATTATAGAAAAAAGTGCCCAAAATTATATTTCCGGACTAATGGCTAATAGTAAGAAGAATTCTAGGATTATGAGCATAGATTTAAATGAATTCCTTATTCTTTTAAGTGAGAATGGGAATGTGTTATTACCAAGAATAAATTTAGATAAGGAAAAGAATGAATTGATTTTAACAGGGGCTGCTATAATTAAAGATTATGAATTAAAAGGATATTTTAATCCGTTAGAATTAATGGATATTCAGCTCTTGAGTGGTAAATTTAATGCTGGTAAAAAGGTTATTTATATGGACGGACATCCAGTTGATTATTTAATAGATGGGTGTAAAAGAATACTGACAGTAGAGGAAGAGGGGGATAAGTTAGTAATTAATGTAGATTTAAACTTCGAAGGTCAGTTGGGTGGATACTATGTAGGTAAAAAAACACTTCAAAAGGATGAATTGGAGAAGCTTCAAGGTATATTTAATAAGTCAATTTCTGTAGAATGTAAGAAAATAATGGAAATATCTAAAACTGAATTTGAGATAGATCCCTTTGGTATACGTGAACATATTGAAAAGTTTAAACCTTCACTTTGGAACAAAATAGAAGGTGGATGGGATGAAAAATATAAAAATGCAACAGTTAATGTAACCGTTGATACTAAAATAAGAAGAGTTGGAGCGGTTCAGTGAATATTATTACAATAAATGGTAATGATTAAAATATAAATCATTTTATTGGGGGGTGGGTCACTGTGAAAAAAATTATATTAACAAGTGTTGCCATAATAATTATAATATCTATATCTTTAAATACAAACAACATAAGTGGAAAGGCAAGTCAAAGTGATGTTGCAGGTAAACTTATAAGGTTTCATGTAATAGCTAATAGTGATGATAAGGTGGATCAGGAGTTAAAGTTAAAAGTAAGAGATTCTGTTTTGGAATATGTATCACCCAAGCTTATAAACAGTAAGGACATAGAAGGGTCAAGAAAAATTATAAATAATGAAACGAAAAATATAAAAAAAATTGCCGAAACGGTTATAAATAAAAATGGATTTAAATATTCTGTTGTTACAACTCTTTCAAAGGAATATTTTCCGGTTAAGACCTATGGAAATATAACTCTTCCTCAGGGGGAATATGAAGCATTCAGGATACTTATTGGAAGTGGTACGGGACAAAATTGGTGGTGTGTTATGTTTCCGCCATTATGTTTTGTAGATATTACAAAAGGAGATGTGGCTTTTGAGGAAACAGAGCGGGATATGAGGACTGTATTATCGGAGGATGAGTATGAATTAATAGATAATACTAAAGATAACAAAGAAATTATTGTGAAGTTTAAACTGGCGGAAATTTTTAGTGGATTATTTTCTTAGACAAATTTTTAAAAAATACTAGTAGGATGATGATACGTAATTGTTATGTGCTAATGATAAAGAACAGGAGGAAAACAAATGAAAATGATGAAGAAAAGAATGCTGTATACAAGTGTTGTAACTTTAATAGTCGTATTTTCAACTACTTTTGCCATGCTAATGTATTTGGAAAGATTAGATTATAGAAATTATCTTCAAGGTGAATATAGTAAAAATATGTATGAGCTTGTTAGTTCTGTACAAAATATAAGGGTAAATCTAGGCAAAGCAGCTATTGTAGGGTCTAGGGAACAAAGTATAGTAGTGTTTGAAGAAATTTTTAGATATTCATCCACGGCAAGTGATAAATTGCATTCCCTACCACTTGAACAATCAGTGGTAGGAGACACAAGTGGATTTTTAGCTCAAGTAGGAGATTTCTGTTATACTTTGGCCCAAGCATCGTCAGAAGGTAAGGAGCTTAATAATAAGGAATATGATTTGATTGACGTGTTAGAAAAACAATCTTATACACTTCAAGAACAATTAAATGGAGTCCTTTCTGAAATAAATGAAGGAAAAGTTAAATGGGGAGAAATCAGGAAAAAGAGTAGCCGGGTATTTGCGAAAGCAGGGGATGACCTTATGACGAAAAAATTCCAGGGCATACAAAAGCAAATAGTTCAATATCCAGCATTAATTTATGATGGTCCTTTTTCTGATAACATATTAGAAATAGAGCCTAAGGTAATGGATGAGAAAGAAGTAAGCCAAAAAGAGGCCATTAAAATAATAGAAAACATATATGGAAAAGATAAAATTGAAGGTATTGAAAATCAGCCAGTGGAAGGAAGAACTAGAATACCAGCATATACTTTTAACATAACATTTAAAGGCAGAGATAAAAATGATGGCAATACGGTGATAGAAATAAGTAAAAATGGGGGAAGAATAGTATATTTACTAGATAGTAGGTCGGTAGGGAAGAAAACTTTAGATATAAATGAGGCGGTAAAGGGTGGAAGCGATTTTATCGGCAAAATAGGATATAAAAATATGGAGCCTACATATACACTGAATTATGATAATACAGCAGTAGTAAGCTATGTATATAACCAAGGGGAAGTAACGGTTTACCCGGATCAAGTGAAGCTTAAAATTGCACTTGATGATGGCAGTATTATAGGAATTGAATCTGAAAAGTTTTTAGTGGCCCATGTTGAGAAAAGGGAGATTGTCGCACCAAAAATAGCTGCAGCAAAAGCACAAGAGAAGGTTGGAAAGCGTTTAAAAATAAATAAAACTAGTTTAGCGATTGTACCTACTTTGACTAATCAAGAAGTTTTATGCTATGAATTTTTAGGTTCGTATAAGGGGAAAGAATTTATAGTATATATTGATGCAAGTACTGGGTATGAACAAAGAATAATGGAAATAATAGATACACCTAATGGGAAATTAACTATATAGTCCTAAAGGGAAGGAATATAATGACTTTTGGTATGATTATAGGTGATATATTGCGTAGATTGCACATGTATCACCTATTTTTGAGTCGTTTTGTAATTAAGATTTTTCAAATAGCGTACAAAGTAATATATATAAATGTTATAATAAGATATAATAATAAATTTATTTAGTTAACTTATTATGTTATTATTCATAAAATAATTATTATAGTTATAAGGAGAGGTAAGTAATGAAAAAGAAAATAGCTGTATTATTTGGTGGACAGTCTACTGAACATGAGGTTTCGACAGCGTCAGCAACATCAGTATTAAAAAATATTAATAGAACAAAATACGATGTATACCCTATAGGAATAACGAAAAATGGATTATGGTTTAAATATACTGGTAACTTAGATAACATAGAGAGTGGAGAATGGGAAAAAGATGAATCTTACAAAATACCACAGGGCCAAAATATTTTATTTGATAAAGAGGTAGATGTAGTATTTCCAGTATTACATGGTCTATTTGGAGAAGATGGAACAATTCAAGGTATGTGTAAAATATTTAATATTCCTTGTGTGGGTCCTGGAGTAATGTCTTCTGCTATTTGTATGGATAAAATTTATACAAAGTACTTATTACAAAAATTTAATATAGTGCAAGCTGATTATGTAGTAATTAATGGTCATGAATATGAAGACAACAAAGATGCAATATTAGAAAAAATAGAGAAAAGATTAGGCTATGATTTATTTATTAAACCATCTAATGGTGGGTCGTCTGTAGGCATAACAAAAGCACATAATAAAGAAGAATTAACACTAGGGATTAAAGAAGCATTAAAACATGATAGGAAAATTCTAATTGAAAAAGCTGTAAATGCCAGGGAAATTGAAGTATCGGTACTAGGAAATGATTATCCTGAAGCGTCTATTCCAGGAGAGGTAATTCCAGCAAAGGAGTTTTATGATTATGAAGCTAAATATAAAAGTGAAGCATCTAAGCTTTTAATACCTGCAGCACTTTGTGCATCTAAGCTACAAAGCATTAGAGAACAAGCTATAAAAATTTATAAAATATTAGATTGTGCTGGCATGGCAAGGGTGGATTTTCTAGTTGATAAGCAAACTGAAGAGGTTTATTTAAATGAGGTTAATACTATACCTGGCTTTACTAAAATAAGTATGTACCCTAAAATGTGGGATGCTACTGGTAAAAATTTCGAAACTCTTATTGATGAGCTTATTATGCTTGCTATAGAAAGAAATAATAAATAGGAAATACAAGGTCGAGAGGAGAAAATTTATGACAACAGCTTTAGCTATGATTTCCGGAGGCCTGGATAGTATACTGGCAGCGAAACTTGTAAAGGACCAAGGCATAGAAGTTATAGGGATATTCTTTAAATCAAACTTTTTTAATGAAGAGAATGCATTAAAAATAGTTAAACAAATAGATATACCCTTAGAAGTAATAGACTTCTCAGATGAACACTTTGAAATGGTGAAAAACCCAAAACATGGCCATGGTAAGAATATGAATCCTTGTATCGATTGCCATGCCATGATGATGAGATATTGTGGAGAATTACTCGAAAAATATCACGCGGATTTTATAATAACAGGAGAAGTTTTAAATCAAAGACCTATGTCTCAAAACAGATCTGCGCTAGATATAGTGAAGAATGAATCTGGCATTGGTAAGAAAATACTAAGGCCTTTATGTGCTAAAAATCTTAATCCAACTGATATGGAGTTGGACGGTTTAATAGATAGAGAAGTGCTCATGGATATAAAAGGGAGAAACAGAAAAGTCCAAATGGAATTAGCTCGAAAGTGGGGTATTTTAGAATATCCAACACCAGCAGGTGGATGTAAACTTACTGAGCCTAGCTACTCTATAAGACTTAGAGACCTTGTAGATCATAAAGAAGATATATCTAAAAAAGATTTAAAATTATTGAAAATAGGAAGGCATTTTAGGATATCTGGGGAGGCCAAGATTATATCTACAAGAACGGAGGAAGAAGGTGAAATACTGAGAGAATTACTAGAAGATGGAGATTTGAAATTTTCAGCTGTGGACTATAATGGTTCTACAGTAGTTATAATTGGTGAAGAAACGAATGAGGACATTGAATTTGCAGCTAAAGTAACAGGGCGGTATTGTAAGGGAAAAGATGATGAAACTATATCCATTGAATATGGTAGATATGATAATTCTTTAAGTAACTCTATAGTTATATCACCTGCAACAGAAGAAGAAATAAATAAATATATTTTAATATAGCGAGGGGTAAGAAATGAATAAAAATGCGATAATTTCAGTTGTTAGTAAACAAGCTGACAGTGAAGATGAGGATGATATAATTGAAGTGGTTACACCTGGTGAATTCTATAAAGAGGGTAACTCTTATTATGCGGTATATGAAGAGACAGAGATTTCAGGAATGAAGGGAACTACTACTACATTAAGAATTGATGAAGAAAACTTTACACTAATGAGAACAGGAACTACTACTACTGAAATGAAGTTTAAAAAAGATGTTAAGGATTTATCTTTATACAATACGCCACATGGAGCCTTAGACCTTACGGTGGATACTAAGGAGTTAAAAATGAAGGTGGATAGTAGCGGCGGAGATGTGTTTATAGATTATGATATGATAATAGGAAATCAACAAGTTTTGAGTACCACACTCAAAATTAATATTAAAGCTTAATAGTATTAAAGCTAAACAAAATAAAGGCTATGTTCTGTACAGAACATAGCCTTTGCTATTATAAAAAATATTTAATTGAATTATAAAAAAACACTGGTTAACAACAAAAAAGTGTGATAAGATATTAATATGGTTTTTGAAAACAAATATACCAGTTTACTATACGATTATTTTTATAGGGTAATTTCTATTATAGGGCCATATGAAACATCTGTCAAGCTATTTTTGAAAAAAATAATATAAACTTCTCAAAAGTTTTATTGATTAATAACCATAGGAGGAATAATTATGAGTGCTAAGTACATATTTGTAACAGGCGGGGTAGTATCATCCCTAGGTAAAGGAATAACAGCGGCATCACTTGGAAGGCTTTTAAAAAATAGAGGATTAAAGGTATCTATTCAAAAATTTGATCCATATATCAATGTAGATCCAGGAACTATGAGTCCATATCAGCATGGAGAAGTTTTTGTAACTGACGACGGTGCAGAAACAGATTTGGATTTAGGGCATTATGAGAGATTTATTGATGAAAATTTAAGTAAGAGTAGCAACGTAACTACAGGGAAAATATATTGGTCAGTTATATCAAAAGAAAGAAGAGGAGACTACTTAGGTGGTACAGTTCAAGTAATACCCCATATAACTAATGAGATAAAAGAAAGGGCGTATAGAGTAGCTAAGGAAAAAGATGTAGATGTGGTTATAACTGAAATTGGTGGAACTGTTGGAGATATTGAATCACTACCATTTTTAGAGGCCATAAGACAAGTGAAATATGAAGTAGGAATAGAAAATGTTTGCTTTGTTCATGTTACATTAGTACCTTATTTACCTACGGCGGGGGAACTTAAAACTAAGCCAACTCAGCATTCTGTAAAAGAACTAAGAAGTATAGGTATCCAACCAGACATAATAGTATGCCGCTCTGGAAAGGAAATATCTGATGATATGAAAGCTAAGATTGGACTCTTCTGTAATTTAGAAGCTAGCTGCGTAATTCAAAATTTAGATGCTGAAAATTTGTATGAAGTACCTCTTATGCTTCATAAAGAAGGCCTAGATACTTTAGTTTGTAAAAAATTAAAACTGAATTGCCATGAAATAGATAACGTTGCATGGACTTCTATGGTAAATAGATTAAAGAATTTATCTGGGAATATAAAAATAGCATTAGTTGGAAAATATGTAGAACTTCATGATGCATATATTTCTGTTGTTGAAGCATTGAGTCATGGGGGTCTTTATAATGATTCTAATGTGGAAATTAAATGGGTAGATGCTTGCGATGTAACTGCTGAAAACGCTAGTGAAATATTAGGAGATGTCTCAGGGATATTGGTCCCAGGAGGATTTGGTGATAGAGGAATAGAAGGCAAAATTGAGGCTACAAGATATGCTAGAGAAAACAAAGTTCCGTTTTTTGGAATATGCCTTGGTATGCAATGCGCTGTTATAGAGTATGCGAGAAACGTTGTGGGATTAAAAGGAGCTAATAGTTCGGAGTTTGAAGTTGAAACAGATTATCCTGTAATAGATTTAATGCCGGACCAAAAGGATTTAGATGAAAAAGGTGGTACTATGAGACTAGGGTTATATGCATGTAAATTAGCAAAAGATTCTAATGTTCATAAGGCTTATATTGATGAAGTGATATACGAGAGACATAGACATAGATATGAATATAATAATCAGTATAGAAAAATGATAACTGATGCTGGACTTATGTGTACAGGAACAAGCCCGGATGAAAAACTGGTGGAAATAATTGAAATTAAAGATCATCCTTGGTTTGTTGGGGTTCAGTTTCACCCTGAACTTAAATCTAGACCTAATAAACCGCATGCACTATTCAAGGATTTTATTAAGGCAGCATTGGAACATGAGAAATAATAATTAGTTTTTACACCTCGCTTTCAGATATACGAAATATCTGAAGGTGAGGTGTTATTTATTATTAATTGGTATATTAAATGAATCAATTAATTTTCGAGAATGAAATTTCCAAAAATTCCAACTAAATTTAAGAAGGGATTTCATAAAATTTATAGAATTTAATACTAAAGACTTAAATATAACAAAAATATAAAACAAGAGAGGTGAAGTAATTGATATTCGATACGGATATTGCTATGGCTTTAAAAGATTATAATGGTCAATATAAGGTTTGCGAACTGACAATATTTGAAATAGAGAGTATTAATACTAGATTTCCCTCTTTAAATATTAAGGTTAATAAAGGTAATGAAATAGTAATTAAGGTTAAATGTTTACTATGTGGTGAAGAGCATTCTTATCATTATAATATTAAAGAGATTCTAAAAAGAAATATGGTAATAGGTGGCTGCGAGCAACTAGCTTTACCTATATTTTTTATTGGAAAGAATCAAAAGGTTATAGAAAAAGTAAATGAACATAGAAAGACTACAGAGAAGATCTATGCTATGATATAAATAGAAAGTAATCCTATGATACACATAAATCTTTAAGGTTTTATGTGTATTTTTAATATAGTGGATTAAAATTATAAAATAGGATATAATTAAAATAGTATATCATTTCAAAAAAATTCATTGGATAGTAAATACGTTTTTAAATTCCTATGATATTTATTAAATAGATATTATATAAAATACCCTTCGGAGGTGCAGATTTTGATAAATAAAGATGTTGATAACATGACAGTAGTTGAGCTGCGAGAACATTGTAAAGAGCTTGGAGTTAAAGGTATTTCCAAACTTAAAAAAAGTGAGTTAATTCAGGAAATAAAGAAGATAACGCCAATCTCTTTGCAAAGAGAGGGAGTTGTTCTAAGAGAAAAAATAAGTCCCAAAAACACTTCTACAGTTCAAACTAATAGTATAGAGAACTCAGAAAAACAAATTCTAAGTAATCCAATTCTAAAAGAAGAATCCCCAAAACAAAAAAAGCCAAGTGGAGACATTGATACTGGTTTTAAGAATCAGAATGAAAACAAAAAAGAGAAATTGCAAGAAATGATAAATGAATCAGGAGCAGCAAGAGGAGTTCTAGAAATAATTGAAAATAATAGTTATGGTTTTTTAAGAGGAAATAATTATTTGTCAGGTCAGGATGATATTTATGTTTCTCCATCTCAAATAAGAAGATTTAATTTACAAACAGGAGATGAAGTAGAAGGTAAAGTTAGAACACCTAAGGAAGGTGAAAAATTTAAAGCCTTATTGTATGTACAGGCTGTAAATGGTGAAAATCCAGAAAGAGCTGTTGGTAGAAGACCTTTTGAAAAGTTAACTCCTATTTACCCAACCCAAAGGTTGACACTAGAAACTGGTCCGAGTGACTTGTCTTCAAGAATTATGGACATTATTTCGCCTATAGGTAAAGGTCAGAGAGGAATAATTGTGGCACCACCTAAGGCAGGAAAAACAACACTTCTTAAAAAAATCGCTAATAGTATCTCTATAAATCACCCAGAAGTAAAATTAATTGTTGTGTTAATAGATGAGAGACCAGAGGAAGTTACTGATATGCAAAGATCTATCAAAGGGGAAGTTATCTATTCAACTTTTGATGAAGAACCAGATCATCATACAAAAGTAGCTTATATGGTACTTGAAAGAGCTAAAAGAATGGTTGAACAAGGACAGGATGTAATTATTCTATTAGATAGTTTAACTAGACTTTCTAGGGCTTATAATTTAACGGTAACACCTTCAGGAAGAACACTATCCGGTGGTCTTGACCCTAGTGCGATTTTAATGCCAAAGAAATTTTTTGGAGCGGCTAGAAACATCGAAGAGGGTGGAAGTTTAACTATACTTGCAACTGCTTTGGTAGAAACAGGAAGTAGAATGGATGATATGATTTTTGAAGAGTTTAAGGGTACAGGCAACATGGAAGTTCACTTAGATAGAAAACTTCAAGAAAAAAGAATATTTCCAGCTGTTGATATTTACAAATCGGGAACAAGAAGAGAAGATCTATTGCTTACTAAGATTGAAATGGAAACAATATATAATTTAAGAAAGATTATGTATAGAGAGGGTAATGCTACGGGTGTAACAGAAAAACTTCTAAATACATTAGCTACAACTAAAAGTAACAAAGAATTTTTTGAAATGATAAATAAGAACTTTGAAGTATTAGCTAGATAAAATGATTTAAAGTACATATTATTAATTATTTTGATGGTATTTAAAAATATTTTAAAATAAAAAAATGGAAAAGATAATTAAATCTTTTCCATTAATATATTATTCTTCATCATCACTTTTTAGATTGAATTTCTTCATGAATCTATCAACTCTTCCACCAACATCAATATTCTTTTGCTTTCCAGTGTAGAATGGATGGCAATTAGAACATACGTCTACTTTAAGTTCTTGTTTAACAGAACCTGTAGTAAAAGTGTTTCCACATGCGCATTTAACAACTGTGTCATGAGTGTAATCTGGATGTATTCCTTCTTGCATATTTTTCACCTCTTTCAAAAAATAGATATATACCCGTATTGTCAACTATTTAATTTTATCATAAAATTGAATAGTTGACAAGAATAATATTAATTTTTACTTTAATATATTGTACATTTTTGATAAAATATATATGCTCGTGTTTATGTAGAGTTAATAAGACATGTGACGACGTCTTAAACATGGATTAATAAATTGGAGGTAAAGTTATGTACGGACCAAAAGATCACGGCTGGGTGGAAGTTATTGTAGGACCTATGTATAGTGGAAAGTCTGAAGAGCTAATACGCAGAATAAGAAGAACTAAGATAGCGAAACAGAAAGTACAAGTCTTTAAACCGGAAATTGATAATAGGTACAGCAAGGAAGATGTGGTTTCTCACTGCGGAGGGAAGGTAGAGGCTGTTCCAGTTAAAGATAGCTCCGAGATATTAAATATTATAGAAGAGGATACACAAGTTGTTGCTATTGATGAGGTTCAATTTTTTGATGAAGGCATAATAGATATAATTACTACCTTGGCTGATAATAATATAAGAGTTATCTGTGCGGGGCTTGATACGGATTTTAGGGGAGTACCCTTTGGATCTATACCTGTGCTCTTAGCCATAGCGGAATTTGTTGATAAAATTCAAGCTATTTGTATAGTATGTGGTAATCCTGCTACTAGAACTCAGCGTTTAATTAATGGAAAACCAGCTAGATATGAGGATCCGATTGTGTTAATTGGGGCTACAGAATCTTATGAAGCAAGATGTAGAAAATGTCACATTGTTCCTAGGGAAGGGGTGTAACTATGGCTAGAAATGTAAATGTTGGAGGCCAGGCAGTAATTGAAGGAGTTATGATGAGAGGGAGTAATGGCATTGCCACTGCGGTAAGAACTGTAGACGGAGAAATTGTAGTGGAAAAAAAGGCATATACGTCTTTCACTAAAAAGAATAAAGTTTTGGGACTACCAATAATAAGGGGTTTCATTTCACTAATTGAATCATTAATTATAGGAGTAAAAACTTTAAATTATTCAGCCTCTTTTTTTGAAGAGGATGAAGTTCCTTCTAAATTAGATATATGGCTTACAAAAATATTTAAAGAAAAGAGTAATGATGTGATTATGGGGATATCTCTTGTTATTTCACTTATTATATCAATTGGATTATTTTTTATTTTGCCGACTCTTGTAGCTAGCTTTTTTAGTAAGATGGGTGCAGGTGTAATGGTTATGAACATTGTGGAAGGACTTATTAGGGTTTCAATATTCCTAATATACGTGTATTTGATAGGCAAAATGGAAGACATAAAAAGGGTATATGAGTATCATGGTGCTGAACATAAAACTATATTTTGTTATGAAAGTGATATGGAATTAACGCCAGAGATTGCAGCTAAATTTGGGAGGTTGCATCCGAGATGTGGTACGAATTTCTTATTTTTAGTAATGATAGTTAGTATAATAGTTTTTTCTTTAACTGGTTGGAATTCGATTGGAGAGAGAATACTATATAGAATTGTACTCCTTCCTGTGATTTCAGGAGTAAGTTATGAAATTATTAAATGGATGGGAAAAAGCAATGGAAGTTTATCAAGAATCCTTTCTTACCCAGGGCTCAAATTACAAAATCTAACTACAAGAGAGCCGGATTTGTCACAAATTGAGGTGGCAATAAAAGCTCTTAAAGCAGCGGAAGGCATTGAAGTATAATGGATATAGGAGAAATACTAATCGAATCCTATGGAATCTTAAAAAAAGTTGGGATTGAAAGTTATATTTTAGATTCGCAGCTTTTACTTTCTAAGGTTTTAAATGTAGATAAATTGTTCATAATGATTAATAGGAGTTTTGAGCTTGACACAAAGCAAGAAAATGAATTTATGCGGTTAATTCAGCTAAGAAAAAATAAGATGCCTGTAAAATATATTCTTTCTGCTTGTGAATTTATGGGTATGAATTTCATAGTAAGGCCTGGCGTTTTAATACCAAGACCTGATACGGAAGTTTTAGTTGAACATGTTATTGAACACATAAATAAGAGGGCTTATACTAAGGTTTGTGATGTTTGTAGCGGAAGTGGTGCTATTGGTATAGCTATAGGCGAATTTGTTAAGGACGCTAAGGTAACGCTGTATGATATATCGCGCGAAGCGGTAGCTCTTTCAAAATCAAATATAGAAAGATTTGACTTGTCTAAAAGAGTCCACGCGGAGTTTAGTGATTTATTGCAGGTGGCTATCGATGAAAATAAGAAGTTCCAGGCCATAGTCTCCAACCCCCCATATATAAGAGACGAGGTTATACCAACTCTTATGGAAGATGTAAAAAATTATGAACCATATTTAGCTCTTAGTGGTGGGGAAGACGGTTTGGATTTTTACAGAAGGATTACGAAGCAAAGTTTACAGGTATTAGAGAAAGGTGGACTTTTGGCTTTTGAAATAGGATATGATCAAAAGGAACAGGTTGTGAGAATGCTTTTAAAGTCAGGATTTAAGGGAGTAGAATGTATAAAAGATTTATCAGGGAATGATAGGGTTGTTAGTGCAACCTTAGCGGAATAAGATGTTTTGGGCGATTAAGCCACTTTAGTGGGTTAAGACAATTTAATTGGAACTTGTATATTGCTAATAAATGTGATAAAGTTGATAGTGTGAAAATATATATACGGAGTGATAAAATGTTAGAAAGACTAGAGTTTACAGAAAATAAATATGATGAACTTAATATGAAAATTAGTGACCCTTTAGTTATTGCTAATCAAAAAGAATGGCAAAAACTAATTAAAGAGCAGGCAGAAGTAGAAATACTTGTTATGAAATATAGAATATATAAAAAAGCTAAAGAAGATATAGATACAAATAAAGAAATGCTTAGAGAAGAATCTGATAAAGAAATGAAAGATATGATTCAATCTGAAATTAAAGAGTTAAATGAAATTAAAGAAACTGTAGAAGAAGAAATTCGAATTTTACTTTTGCCTAAGGACCCAAATGATGCAAGAAATGTATTTGTGGAAATTAGAGGAGGCGCAGGTGGAGATGAAGCAGCACTTTTTGCGGCAAATCTATTTAGGATGTATACAAGATATGCAGAGCGTAATAATTGGAAAGTTGAAGTAATGAGTGCTAATGAAACAGACATCGGCGGATTCAAAGAAATAGTATTTATGATAAGAGGCGAATCTACCTATAGTAAATTTAAATATGAAAGTGGAGTTCATAGAGTTCAAAGAGTTCCGGACACAGAGTCAAGTGGGAGAATCCATACCTCGACTGCTACGGTAGCTGTTTTACCAGAGGTTGATGATGTAGACATTGAAGTTAATGCTATTGATTTAAAAATAGATGTGTTTAGAGCATCTGGAAATGGGGGTCAATGTGTTAACACAACAGATTCGGCAGTTAGAATGACACATTTACCTACAGGAATCGTAGTTTCTTGCCAAGATGAAAAATCTCAGTTAAAGAATAAGGCTAAGGCTTTGATCATACTAAAATCTAGATTGTATAATAAAGCTGAGGCAGAAAGATCTGCAGGAATAGCTGAAGACAGAAAGAGTCAAGTGGGTTCAGGAGACAGAAGTGAGAGAATAAGAACCTATAACTATCCTCAAGGAAGAGTAACCGATCATAGGATAGGGTTAACCTTATATAGGTTAGAGGATTTTCTTGATGGAGATATAGATGAAATGCTAAATACCTTAATAACTGTTGACCAAGCAGATAAGATGAAATCTATGGGTAATAATGATTAATAGTTATGATATAAATATGCATTAATATAAATGAAGGGTGAAATTATGAATATAAATAAAGCCATTAGAAAGCAAAGGAAAACTTATAAACGTTTTGTGCTATCAATGTGCTTTATTTTTGTTTTATTACCGCTCATATTAAAAATATCAAAGATAATAAATATTTTTTTAGTAATGTATTTAATTTGTATCGAGATTATGATTACATTAGTTTTACTTTTAAGGTTCAATGAAGAGTTTATGGAATTTAAATTAGATGGATACAAAATAAGTATATGGTGTGGAATAGCAAAAATGAAATTTATTATTATATGTAATAAAGTTGCGGTAGTTCATACTATGAATCGTGGTGTGGATTTGCAAATTATTATAATAACAAAATCAAGATTTAGAAATAAAAGGATTAGCCCCATAGATATTAAATTTTTACAGAAATATCCTTGCGCGGCTCAAATGTATAATAAAATTAAAGTTTTAGACCCCGAACAAGAATATTTCTATATTACTATTAGTAATGGTGGATTTAGAAAATATAATTTATTAGATAATATATATAAATCGTGTGTTGGAGCATTATTTTCTGATGATGCTATAGAAAAAATCAAAGAATATAGAGAATACAGCATAAACCCCCATGGGTATAAATAAGATTAGTATATATAGAAATAAGTATAGTGCATAAAAGCTTCTATACTTATTTTCATATAGAAGTGGGGGGAGAAATTTGAAAAGTACAGTTGTATTAATAATTATATTTACTGGGGTAATAGCACTCATAGGAACAATGTTAGGCGCATTTTTAGGCGTAGTTATGAATAAACCTTCGCGGAAATTATTAGGAAACATTATAGGCTTTGCATCAGGGCTTATGCTTTCTATAGTAGTTTTTGAACTTATTCCAGAAGCAACAGATAAAGCAGGATTTTTAAGAACTTTATTTTTTTTAGTTATGGGGATTGCTATTGTTGTGATAATAGATAAAATAAGTTGTTTAAGCAATAATGTAAATTCTGAGTATACAAAGGTAGCATTTATGGTTGCTATAGGAATAATGCTGCATAATTTCCCTGAAGGGCTGATAATGGGATTCGGATTTGTTAATGGAGAAAGTTTAGGTCTTAAAATGAGTATAATAATTGCAATACATGATGTACCTGAAGGATTAGCAGTTGCGGCACCGCTCATGCTTTCGGGGGTGAAGAATAGAAAAATATTATTTTATGCGTTTTTAACTGCGCTTCCAACTGCAATTGGTGCTTGGATTGGAATTTATATTGGAAGTATATCTACAGTGATCTTAGGAAATGCTTTAGCATTTGCGTCTGGGGTTATGTTATATGTAATTTACGGAGAGATGATTCCACAGTCTAAAAAACTTTGGGCAGGTACCACAAGTACATTAGGTATACTTTTAGGTATAATACTAGGACTAATAATGACTAATGCAATATAATTAAGAGGTGTGAGGATGAATACAAAGGTTGTAATTTTAGATGAAAAGAACATCGAACAAAATATAATTAATGAGGCAGGAAGTGTTATTATTGAAGGCGGGTTAGTTGCGTTTCCTACTGAGACGGTTTATGGTCTTGGAGCCAATGCTTTAGATAAAATAGCTGTAGAAAAGATTTTTAAGGCTAAAGGAAGGCCTCAGGATAATCCTCTTATTGTTCATGTGGCTGATTTTAATATAGGGCCATTAGTTAAAGAGATACCATACTTGGCGAAGCTAATTATGGATAGATACTGGCCTGGGCCAATAACGCTTATTTTTAATAAGTCTGATTTAATTCCTGATACTACAAGCGCGGGGCTCCAGACTGTAGGTATACGCATGCCTTCTAGTATTATTGCGAGAAAACTTATTGAGGCAGCTGGAACGCCTATTGCAGCTCCGTCGGCTAATATATCTGGTAAACCAAGTCCAACTGATGTAAAAAGCTGTATTGAGGATTTAAGTGGCAAGATAGAGTATATTCTAGGGGGCAATAAAAGTGAGGTAGGCATTGAGTCTACAATAGTTGATTGTACTTGTACTCCACTATGCATATTAAGGCCTGGAGCTATAACTATTGAAATGCTAAGAGAAGTAGACAATAAAATATATATTGATAAAAATATAATGTCTAAACCGAAGAGCGATTTTGTTCCTAAAGCGCCTGGAATGAAGTACAGGCATTATGCACCAAAAGCCCCAGTTAAAATTATATGTGGAGATTTAGAAAAAACTATTGCAAAAATCAATGAAATAGCGCAGAATAGTATAGGCAACAAAAAAATAGGTATTATGGCAACGGATGAAACTAAAGATAGATATCCTTATGGAATGGTCGTTTCTTTAGGTAGTAGAAAATATCTTGACAATGTTGGCAGAAATCTTTTTGAAATTTTAAGAGGATTTGATGATACGGATGTAGATTTAATACTATCAGAAGCCTTTGAGGAAAAGGGGATAGGGGTTGCTATAATGAATAGGCTTAAGAAATCCGCAGGTTTTGATATAACTAATGTATAGATAGAAGACAATTCATAATTGATTTCTATCAAGAATAATACAAGGAGGATGATTATGAATATATTGTATATTAAGAATATTTCACATTATTTAAGAGAAGTTGAAGGATCAAATAACGATTTATTCGTATTATCTCAAAATACAAGGAAGATGAAGGAATTTAAGTAATTTATTTAAATTTCATTGTCTTCTTTTTTTGTAATAAAATATTTAGATACGAGGGAATATATATGGGAGGTGTTTTATAGTGAAGATAGCATTAGGTAGTGACCACGGTGGATTAAACTTAAAGAAAGACATAATTAGGCATCTAGAGAGTAAGAACATTCAGGTAAAAGATTTTGGTACTTATACTGAAGAATCTTGTGACTATCCAGATTATGCACTAAAAGTTGCAAGCGAGGTGGTGGAAGATAATTTCGAACTAGGCATTCTTATATGTGGAACAGGTATAGGAATAGGTATCGCTGCTAACAAAGTACCTGGAATAAGGGCTGCATTATGTAATGACACGTTTAGTGCCCATGCAGCAAGGGAACATAATAACGCTAACATACTGACGATGGGAGAGCGTGTCATTGGAACGGGGTTAGCACTGGATATAGTAGATACTTTTATTAATGCTGATTTTCAAGGGGACAGACATCAGAGAAGGATCGACAAAATTACAGAAATCGAGAAAAAACATACTAAATAAATAATAAAATAATTGGAGGAAATACATATGAGTAAAGTAACACAAATTACGCACCCACTTATACAACATAAATTATCATTCATAAGAGACGAAAATACAGGTTCAAAGGATTTTAGAGAGTTAGTAGGAGAAGTTGCAATGCTGATGGCCTACGAAGTTACACGCGATATACAAACACAGGAGGTTGAAATTAAAACTCCTATTTGTACTACTAAATGCGAAGTTTTAGCTGGAAAGAAAATGGCTATAGTTCCAATACTTAGAGCAGGACTCGGAATGGTTGACGGTATGCTAAAGCTTATACCAGCAGCTAAGGTTGGACACATAGGTATGTATAGAAATGAGGAAACTCTTCAACCAGTTGAATATTTTTGTAAATTACCTCAGGACATTAATGAAAGAGATGTAATTATAACAGATCCTATGATTGCTACAGGAGGGTCTGCAATAGATGCAATTGCAGCGCTTAAGAAAAGAGGAG
>NZ_JBNMNU010000014.1:0-38289 GCF_051278035.1 Clostridium sp. | reverse complement strand
ACTATAGGATTAATTCCGAAACAAAATAAAATGGTGAGTATTATTGTAGAAAAAGAACCGAAAGCTCCAATTACAGAAGCATTTAAATCCATGAGAACAAATTTGTTGTTTTCCATGGAAAACAGAGGTTTAAAGACATTAATGGTTTGCAGCTCAATCCCTAAGGAAGGTAAAACTTCTGTTTCAACAAATATTGCTGCTAGCATAGCACAGACAGGGAAAACGATTCTACTTATTGATTGTGATCTTAGGAAACCGTGTGTACATAGACACTTCAATATTACTAATAATCAATTAGGTTTAGTGAATGTGATTTTACAAGGAAAAAATGTTGATGAAATTTATATTAGAATTGACGAAAATTTTGACGTATTAACTGCTGGAATAGCGAACTACAACCCCTCGGAGTTGTTATCATCTCAGAAAATGAAGACATTTATTAACGAAATGGAAGGGCGGTATGATTATGTAATACTAGATACTCCGCCAATAATTGCATTTACAGATGCCCTTACATTAGTTAGTGAGAAAATTGGAGTAATATTAGTAATAAGTTCTGAAGAATCAAAAATAGATACTTGCAAAAAATCAAAACAACTATTATCAAACATCAATGCTACTATAATTGGAACCGTATTAAATAAAGTAGATAAAAGGTCATTTATAGGCTATGGATATGAGTACTATTCCACAGGTAAAGAAAAGCGAGGTAAAAGTAAAAAGAAAAATAAAATAGAAAATAATACTAAGAAAGAGAATCAAAATTAGGAAAATATTTAATTAGCATTAAGACTCGTTTTAAAATATAAGTGTCTACCCAGATGTATTTCAACACAGCTAGGTAGTTTTTTGTGTGTCAAAATAATAAGTAACTATCCGTTAGCACATGACATAGGATAACATACAAGCACAAAGGAGGGAGTTAATGAATAATGTAAAAATTTCAATGGATATAGAAGGATTGAAAATTTTTGTGTATTGGAGAATATAATCATGAAAAAAGTAGTTTATGTTGTTGAATCTTTTGATGGTGGAGTATATTCGTTTTTATATGACCTCTGCAATTCTGTTTCTGAGGATTATGAAGTAGTAATTATTTACTCGTTAAGAAAATTGACACCAGAGAATTTCAGGGATGATTTTGATCCCAGAATTAGAGTTATTGAAACTAAAATGTGTAGAGGGTTAAATCTACGTGAGAACATAAAGTCTTTACTTCAGCTTAAAAAAATCTTAAAGGCAGAGCATCCAGATATTATTCATTTACACTCTTCTAAAGCTGGATTTTTAGGAAGGCTTGCATGCTTTGCAATCAAGTTTGATATGGATAAAGTCTTTTATAATCCACATGGGTTTTCGTTCCGCAAGACCAATGAATCAAAATTCAAGAGAAAAATATTTTATGGACTGGAGTGGATTGCAAGTAAGCTTGGTGGGCATATTGTAGCTTGTTCTAAAGGAGAATTTGAAGAAGCACTAAAAATTTCAAAGAATTGTATAAAGATTAATAATGGAATTGATACAAGTAAAATAGATGAAATTATAAGTGAAAATAATTTAAATGAATTCCGTATCAAAAATAATAATAAACGTAAAAAGCTTAAGATAGCTACTGTAGGTAGAATTTGTTATCAAAAAAATCCCGAGTTATTTAATCAAATAGCAAAGTATTTCAAACACTATGATTTTCTTTGGATAGGTGATGGTGAGTTAATGGGAAAGCTAACAGCAGATAACATAAAAATTACTGGTTGGACTGAGAGAAAACAGGTTATAAAACAACTTATAGATATTGATATCTTTATTTTGACGTCGAGATGGGAAGATCTACCGTTGTCACTCCTAGAGGCAATGTATATAGGTAAACCTTCAATAGTTTCAAATGTGATGGGAAATAAAGATGTTGTGAAACACAATTTTAATGGTTATATAGCAAATGACTTGAGTGAATTTATACACGAAATTAAGCATATTACCTCAAACAATATTATTCTGGATACTGAATTTGCGAATAGAGTTAGAGCTAGTATACTAGAGGAATATGATAAAAATACAATGGTTAAAAAGTATGTTTATGAATATGAGTTAACAAAAAAAGAGCATTACTAAGGATGGGTACTTTGAAAATCAATTTTAGTGAATTTAATAAAGTCCATATTACTTGTAATATGGGCTTTTTAGGTTTATTAAAGTCTATGAAATAATTATGATGGTATAAATTGTAGTGTGTACGACTCCCAAATATACACCTATTGTGACTTGCTAAGTGAAGCTAATTTGATGGTAACGCTTATAAATTGTGACATAAATATAGGCTCAAAAGAATATAAACATAAAATAGATAACTATAAAAATTATGAACAGAGGTCTCTTTGGTAGTCTTATTGGTTTAAAAGTAAAGGCGAAACTTAAAAGCCATTTTAATATAAAAGCAATCTCAGACAAAATTTTACATTGAATTAAGATTTATAGTTTCGAAACCGCGAACTATATGTAAACTGATTAAGGGTGAAATAGGGTTGAGAGAAGCTTTTAAAATTACCGATCCTAGAAAGTATATAAAAAGGTAGGAGGCGATATTTTGGATAACAATATTGTATTACATTTTAGAGACAAGTGGAACAAAGAGGGGAATACTTTTGCAAGGGGTAGAGCATTTGTTAGTGGTGAATTATTAGAAGAAGAAAAACTAGCAGAATACTTTAGCAAAACAAAATGCGAGGATACTGTTAATTTTTGTAATGGATTTTGGGGGCTAGTAAAAGTACATGATAATTCTATTTTTATTGCAGCAGATAGAACTCGAAGCTATCCATTATTCTATGCGATTATTGATAATATTGCATACATAAGTGATGATGCATACTGGATAAAAGATAAAACTAAAGAAACTGAATTTGATGAAATTTCAAAAAATGAGTTCTTAGTAACTGGATATGTTACTGGGTGTGATACCTTATATAAAAATGTTAAACAAATTCAAGCAGGAGAGATGATTTTAATAGCTATTGATGAACAAAATAATATTGTGGTGAATTCATCAAAATATTATAGTTTTATACATGGGGATTATTTTGAAGACTTATCAATGGAAGAATTATTAAAGGAGCATGAATTTATTTTATTTGAGTCTATGAAAAGACTTATTAAATATGCAGATGGAAAAACCATAGTTGTGCCTCTCAGCGGGGGTTATGACTCAAGGCTTGTTGCCACAGTACTTAAGAAGCTAAATTACAGTAATGTTATAACTTTTACCTATGGAAGAGTAAATAATCCTGAGTGTCTAATTAGTAGAGAAGTTGCAAAGCTTTTAGGTTATAAATGGATTTTCATTCCCTATGATAATGACAAATCATATGAATGGTATAACTCGATTGAAAGAGCAAATTTTAGTACTTATGCTGATAATCTTAGCACAATATTACCTGATCGAGAATGGCCAGCAGTCTTAGAACTAAAAAAACGAAAGCTGATTCCGGAAGACTCCATTTTTGCTCCAGGACATTCAGGAGATTTTATTTCTGGCGGCCAAATACCAAAAAAATTATATGATTCAAATGTGAATCCTAAACAAATCGTTAATGAAATCATAAAAAATCATTATATAATGTGGAACTTTGATGGGGTAAAAAAGGAATGGAAAAAAGATTTTTCTAAAAAAGTATTAAAATGCGTTGAAATTAAAATGTTCGATAAAAAAGATTTCGCATCAAATGAATTTGCTGCAAATCTATATGAAAAATGGAACTTCGAAGAAAATCAAATTAAGAGGATGATAAATTCAGTTAAAATTTATGATTTCTTTGGATATAAGTATTGGTTACCCTTATGGGATTATGAATATATGAACTTTTGGTGTAAAATTCCTTTGAAATATAGAATTAATAAATATTTATATGATGAGTGCGTTGTAAAACTATATTCAAAAACTGCTAATATCACAACTCTTGAGGCACAGAAAAGAGAGCCACAACTGCCTAATAAAAATATTGCAAAGAAGGTCTGGAATAAAATTAATAAGACATTATATTTTTTAGTATTTACAGGTGCAAATAATCTATCCAAAGAGGAGCTTAGGGATATGGATTGGGAGCAGTCTTCTGGTAGATTAACAGTGGAAGTTTATAATAAATTATTACCCTATATGGTGGGTAGGACTTCCTGTGCAACGCTTCAAAGACTTGGATATATTGAATATACAAGTAAAGATGTGCCTGCAGATACTTTAGATATGTTGAAAAGTCTAAGGGGGAAATAACCTTTATGATAGTCCGAATTTATATGTTATAACCTCTGGAATAATTATTAAATACAATGGAAATTATGAAAATTATTACAATATTGATGAGCAATAATAAGGAGTAATTAATTGAAATTATGGATTAAAATAATTTTAAGTATATTTATCATTATTGTACTAGGTTCTTTGGTAACATTTGGTTATACATTTTATCAATTCAATAAAATAAACACTACAATAATATCAAAAACCGATGAAAATTTGGGAATAAAACCTGAAGTGCCGTTAAAAGAAGAGGTAATTATTAAACCCGAAGTGCCACTAAAAGAAGAAGTGAACATTAAACCTGAAACAACAAATATCGTTTTCTTTGGGTTAGATAGAACCAATAAGAATGATGCAAGTCGTTCAGATTCTATAATGATAATTTCTATAGATGAAAAGCACAAGAAAATAAAAATGTCCTCTATTATGAGGGACACCTATGTAAAAATTAACAATCATGGTTACACAAAGCTAAACCACGCTTATGCTTATGGGGGTCCGCAGCTTGCTATTAGAACTCTAAATGAGAATTTTAATTTAAACATTAGAAATTATGTTGCTGTTGATTTTATTAATCTTGAGAAAATTATAGATGCCCTGGGAGGGGTAACTATACAAGTCAATAAAGATGAAATCAATTTTCTAAACAGCTATATGGTTGGAGTTGCTTTTAGTGAGAAAAAATCGGTACCAAAGGTTGCTGAACCTGGGGAGCAGAATTTAAATGGACTTCAGGCTGTAGCATACTCGCGAATACGGTATACTGCAGGTGGTGACTATCGAAGAACTGAAAGACAAAGGACAGTTTTGTCAGCTATGTTTACAAAAATCAGATCACTAGGGATAACAAAATTACCATCTATTGTTTCTGAATTTCTACCTTATACTGAAACAAGTATGAGCAGTATTGACATAATGAAGCTTGGTTCAAAAGTGTTCACTTCAAATATAAAGACTTTGGATGAGGAGAGATTCCCGGTGGATGGCTACTGCAAAGGTGAAACATTGAATAAAGTTTGGTATTTGGTCGCTGATATGAAGAAAACTGTGGACCAACTTCATAAATTTATTTACGAGGACATAAAGCCGATTCCTAAATCTCCATAAAAAAAGCTGTATTAAAATACTTATGAGTATTTTAATACAGCCTTTTATATTATTTAATTTTATTTAGACATAAAGCCTTCACCACGGTGCAAATCAATATCATCTGATTCTATCGATCTAATTGAATCAGAAACATTTTGTTCTAAGGCTAATTTCCCATATTTGTCTACTTCGCCTTTATCTTTTTTACCATGACTAAGAGAAGCAGAACCACCTATACATCCACCGGTGCAAGCCATTCCTTCTATGAAATTGCCGTTTAATCTATTGAATTTCAATAATTTAAGGGCTTTATCACATTCTATAAGACCGTCACAAGTTATAGGTTTTAAGTCTACATCAGGATTAGCTTCGTAAACTAAGTGTTTTACAGCTTCTGTAAGGCCACCTGATCTAGCAAATATTCTTCCGTAAAAAGAAGCATTATTTAAAGGAAGTTCTTCGCATTCTTCTATATTTATCTCATATGCATCGAGCATTGCCTGTAGCTCTTCAAAGGTCATTACGTAATCAGTAATACCTTTTATATCGGCTTCTTTTATCTCCATTTTTTTAGCTGTACAGGGTCCAATAAATACAATTTTAGCTAGTGGATCTGTACTTTTAATAAGTTTAGATATGGCTATCATTGGTGAAACAGTGCTTGAAACATGCTTACCTAGTTCTGGGTAAGTTTTTTTGATGTATGAAACAAAAGCTGGGCAACAAGAACTTGTCATAGCTTTGAGTTCCTCAATAGTCTCTATAAATTCACTTGTTTCATTTTTCGCTACCATATCTGCACCAAGGGCTACTTCTATGACGTCATGAAAACCTAATTGTTTTATACCTGCTACTACTTGCCCGATTTTAGCAAAAGTAAATTGGCTAGAAATTGCAGGCGCAATGATAGCATATAAATGTGACGTTTCGTTTTCTTTTGCTTCATTTAGTGCATTCGTAATATCTACTACCGAGGATTTATCCATAATTGCACCGAAAGGACATTGATAAACACAAGCACCGCATTGTATACATTTATCATTGTCGATTACAGCTTTTTTTTCTTCATCAATGCTTAAGGCTCCTGCATTACAAGATCTTATACAAGGTCTCCTGACATCGGAGATTGCATTGTAAGGGCAAGCATCTTTGCATTTACCACATTCAATACATTTATTTGGGTCTATGTAAGATATCCTATTTATAGATTGAATTGCACCAACAGGACACGCTACAATACATTTGTGAGTTAAACAGCCTCTACAGGCTTCAGTGACTCTAAATCTCTGTATTGGACATTCCTCACAAGCAATACCGATTACTTCAATAACATTTTTATTTTTTTTATTTCCGCCCATTACAAGTTTTATACGTTCACCAATAATTGCTCTTTCCTTATGAATACAACAACGGGTTCTTGCTTTAGGTCCTGGAACAAGTACTTTGAATAAGTTTTTACCTTCTTTTTTTAGTGTTCCTCTGCGGGCAAGTTTAACGACTTCTCTGATTACCTCGTATTTTATAAGTTGTATATCATTATCAAATACCTTCAAATTTATCACTTCTCCTATATTTATGAATTAATATATTAAATTTTCCAATAATTGTTTTTAATTATATTAAATAAAGCCCATATGTTAAAAGAATAACACTATGTTAAGATATAGGCAAGTGGCTATTTAAGTAACTTCTAACAAAGATTAAGGTATACCTTTACATATACATATACATAATTTAAAATTTTATTAATATATTTAAAGTAATATTATAAATATAAAAAATGTTAATAAAATATGTACAAGTATTCATTTTTGTGATACTATAATAATCAGAAAATACTGAAAATACAGTTTTCTACTGGGAAGAGGGTGAGATAACTATGAGCGATAAATACATGAATGAATTAATTAAAAAGTTCGAAACTAATTTTGATATTGAATATAACAGGCAATTAGGTGGAATTAATTTTGATTTTGTAGGTGAGTTTAATCAAAGAAGTATTAAATACATGGTTTTGAAAGCAGCTGAGGTGTATGCTTTTAAGAGTTATGAGTACGTTTTTTATAAAGATATTGATTATAAGTTTGAGGCGCTAGATGTTGTTAAGATCGAATCAATAATAAAGGATAATGTAAATGATATTATAAAAATGGACTCGGAGCACATGGCTAGTGTTATTACTTTTATATTATCTTCAACGCAAAGTCCTAATGTGGAGGCTGAAAATGCTATAAAAAAATTTAAATTTTATAAAAGTTTCTCATTTGGATTTAAGGGATGGGTTAATGTAAAGCTGATTTTTATTAATTCGAATACTAACAAAGTTATTACTAATAAATTTGCTAGAGGAAACGAGAAATTTTTTGCTAACTAATTAAACTGATATAAATTTTTTATAAATTTATATATATATTATGAAAAGGGGGAAATAACATGAGTTCAGTAATACTTGTATTAGGATCTATATTAATCTTTGTATTGGCCTATGCCACTTATGGCGCTTGGCTTTGCAAAAAATGGGGTATTGATGTTAAAAAACCAACCCCAGCTCACACAAGGAAGGATGGTATAGATTATGTACCGACTCCAGCCCCAGTTCTACTCGGTCATCATTTTTCTTCTATCGCTGGTGCAGGACCAATAGTTGGCCCTATAGGCGCAGCAGTATTTGGCTGGTTACCAGTTGTATTATGGATTATTATTGGTAGCATTTTCTTTGGTGGGGTTCATGACATGGGTTCATTATTTGCATCAGTTAGACATGATGGTAAGTCTATAGGGGAAGTTATAAATGTCAATATGGGTAAATCAGGTAAAAGATTATTTGCATGGTTTGCATGGTTAACATTAATACTTGTTATAGCTGCGTTTACATCAATATGTGCAAGTACTTTCGTAAGCACACCATCTGCAGGTACATCTTCAGGATTATTTATGATACTCGCCATTTTCTTTGGATTTTTCGTATACAGAAAAGGCGTAGGCCTTGGACTCAGCAGTGTTATAGGAGTAGTTTTACTATTCGGATGCATATGGCTTGGACTAATTTTTCCATTAGCATTATCATATAATACATGGGTAATTATATTATTAATATATATATCAGTAGCATCAATTGCACCAGTATGGATACTTCTTCAACCTAGAGATTATTTAAATTCATTCTTATTGTATACAATGTTAATTGGAGCTACACTCGGAATAATAATTAGTCACCCAACTATCCAATTACCAGCAGTTACTTCTTTCAATTTAGGAAAAGGTAATTTACTATTTCCAATGTTATTTGTAACAGTTGCGTGTGGTGCCATTTCTGGATTTCACTCTCTAGTAGCTTCAGGAACAACTGCAAAACAATTAGCCAGTGAAAAAGATATTAAACTTATAGGATATGGCTCAATGCTTATAGAAGGAGCACTAGCTATTGTAGCTATTGTTACTGCATCGTATATTGGAGCTGATAAACTTACAGATCTATTAAAAGGTGGAGCTGTAAATGTATTTTCAGATGGTATAGGTAATTTCATGACAAGCTTTGGAATACCATTCGCAACAGGAAAGAGTTTTACCGCACTTGCAATTTCAGCCTTTGCACTAACTTCACTTGATACAGCAACAAGACTTGGAAGATTTATATTCCAGGAAATGTTTGATGATGGAAATGAAAATGGAAAAGCTCCAAATATGCTTACTAATAAATTTGTAGCAACTGCTATAACTGTTATATTTGGTGGCGGATTGACATTTTTGGGATGGGCTAAAGTGTGGCCAATATTCGGTTCCGCTAATCAACTATTAGCAGCACTTGCACTACTTACTATTGCAGTATTCTTAAAGAACATGGGAAAAGAATACAGAATGGTTATTGTTCCTGCCATATTTATGTTCTTAGTAACTCAAGTTGCACTAGTTATATTAATAATTGAGAAGTCAAAGAATTTCGCTACAAACTGGTTCTTGGTTGTTATTGCTTGTGTACTATTTGTACTAGCAATTGTATTATTGGTTTCTGGTGTAAAAGCACTATATTCAAAAACTGGGAATAGAGACAAGAACGTTAAGGCGTAAAATATTTTACAAAGAAGTGTAATTGTGTAGAATGTATTTATAGTATAAATAACAAAGCTAACGTATTATAGGAAATTGAAATTTGATTATCTGAAAATTCAAGCTATAATTCGTTAGCTTTATAAATATTTACGTGAGTGGATTGTTGATAAATTTATGGATCGAGGTGATGAGTTGTGGATAAAAAGATAATAAAAGAGAAAACAATAGAATTTCTAGGGGATTTAAAAATGTTTTTTAAGGGAGCAACAGATTTTAATAGGAAATCTAAAGCAATACTTGAAAAAGAAGCTCGAGATGAAATGGATAATTTTATTCTTTTATGCTATGCGGATACGCTTGGACTACCATTTCCAACCTCCTACTATGCATTAGAGCTACTTCCTTATATAGCACAGGATCTGGAAAGTTGGCAAAGAAGAATGATGGATAGAAAATCAATATGGGGAGAAAAATGGGGAGATTTTGATTTAGATGCTTAATGAAAGAGGGGATACATATGAATAAAATAGTTTTTTTCGGAGGAAAGGGTGGAGTTGGTAAAACCACATGTTCAGCTTCTTTTGCCTTAGACTCTGCACTAAAAGGAAAAAAAACGCTTTTAGTTTCAACAGACCCAGCACATTCTATTTCGGATATATTTGAAAAACCAATTGGTGGTAAGATAATAAATATAGATAAAAATTTAGATGCACTAGAAATTGATTCCGGAGTAGAAAGCCGAAAATATATGGATGGTGTACGGGCTAATCTTAAAAATGTACTTAGTCCTATTATTGTAAAGGAAATAAAAAAACAGATAGATGCAGCAGCTGTATCGCCTGGTACTGAAGAAGCTGCACTTTTCGATAAGATGATAGAAATAATAAATGATAAAAGTAGTGAATATGATCAAATAGTTTTTGATACTGCTCCAACGGGACATACGGTAAGGCTGATGTCACTACCAGAGCTTCTAGGTGCATGGATTAAGTCTCTTATAGATAAAAGGAAAAAAGCATTAGGTATAATGCAAATGGCAAACAATGCAGGTAAAAAGAATGTAGATGAAGTAGAAAACGATGAGGTAATTAAAATTCTTAAAAAAAGACTAGAAAATATGGAGAATGCGAGGAAAGTAATAACTGATAATGATAGACTCAGTTTTATATTCGTTTTAAACGCTGAAAAGCTTGCTATAGAAGAAACGGTGAAAGCTATAAAAATATTGGATACATATAAGATTAAGGTTGATAGTTTGATTGTTAATAGAATATTACCAGAAGATAGTATGGATGAATTTTGGAAAGGCAGAAAGGGGCTTGAAAATAAGTATCTAGATGAAATCTATAATACATTTAAGGGTAAAAATATTATAAAAATTCCTATGCTTAGCTCGGATATGAGAGCGGATAATATTAAAGACGTAGCCAAGTATTTTTAAAACCCTTACTCTGTAGTACTATAGTGCTACAGAGTAAGGGTTTTTATAATTTTTTAGTCCTTTGACAAAAAAGTATTAATCCTGTCATAACTATTTTCGACGCAAATAACTACAAAGATATCTTTATCTCTAAATATAGTAGCTGGACCAGGAGAGAGTATTAATTTATCATCTCTTCTTATTCCTATAATAGTTGCGCCCGTATTTTGCCAAAATTCAGCTTCAGAAATAGTTTTACCTATGACACTCATTTCAGTTTGTATTTCGAACTCAAAAGGTATAAAGGGATTACTACTTTTAAATCTACTAGAATAGTCAATTAATTCATCTATAGAATACTCTATACTTTTATCAAGTTCTTTTTTCTTTACAAGCAAGTCCATAATATCTTTTTTTAGAGAACTCATAGAATCTATATCTTTAAATTCATCAATAAACTTAAGGCAATTATCTGCTGAGTTTATTACTATTCCACTTCCTTTTGTAACTTTAACTATATCCATGTCACTTAAAAGAATTATAGATCTTCTTATAGTTTCTGGTGACACGTTATACTGGCTTGCAAGTGAAGATCTACCATATAGTTTATCGCCTATAGCGAGGTCTCCTGATATTATTCTATTAGTAATATCAATAGCGATCTTTTGGTATATAGGTTTTAATGTAGAGTCATTTGGCATTTTTGATTTTATCAAAAGTAATTATTAGCTTTTGATAAATCCTCCCTTCTAAGGTATAAAATTGTTGTTATAGTTAATTATACATCGGTGCCACTCACGTGGCAAGTGGCAAGCGGCAAGTTTAATTGTGAAATGAATAATACTTAGTCTATTCAGTAATAATAAGAGCGTACAAAAAATTTACTGTAAGGAGACTTAAAAATGAAAAAAACATCTTTACGAATGAAAATATTAAGTGCAACGTTATGCACAGGCTTAGCACTTTCATCCACAAGTGTTAGTTTTGCTGAAGCACGCCAAAGCGGCAGTTTAAATGAAGTGGTTGCGACTAGTATGGATTTCAAGGCTAGTGTGGACAATGAAAAGGAGGGACAAGGAAGATTTGCAGAGATGAAAGGTACACTAGAAATCGTGATTAAAGAGGGTGTACTATCAAATACTATTACAGCGGATGAAGGCAAAAAGGTTTTAGAGTTTGTAGCCACAAGATCAGAGAAAAGAAGTGGTGAGGACAAAGACTGTAAAAACTGTAAAGACGAAAAAGGCGGATTATTTAATGAACTTGTGGATGCTAAAATTCTAACTCAGGAAAAATCTGATGCGTTAAGGGATAGAATGTATCTTAAGAAAACGCAAATTAGATCTGAACAACTACAAAGGGGTTTAAACATTCTTGTAGATAAAAAAGTTCTAACACCTGAGCAAAAGGAAAAAGTAAAAAAAGCTATAAGGTCAAACGATGCGCAAAGAAAAGAGAACTATAGTAAAATGAAGGGCATGACAAAAAAACAGATCAAAGCTCATATAAAAGAAATGAAGAAAAAGAATATAAATCCAATGAAGGCACTTATTGAAAATGGGACTATAACAAAAGAACAAGAAGAAGAAATACAGAAGATACTACCGAGTCATAATCATAAACACGGTCATGATAATAAAAAGAACTAAGTTGAAACTACCAAAGCAATTCGCTTTGGTAGTTTTTCTAGATTAAGAAAGGTAAAAATAAGGTTGCAAGTCCTAGGAAAAAGAAGAAGCCTAGAACATCTGTTACTGTAGTGACAAATACAGCAGAAGCAAGTGCTGGATCGATGTTCAGTTTTTTAAGTATGACTGGTACTGCAAAACCTGATATGGTTGCGGCTACCATGTTTAGAACCATAGATATACCAATAACTACACCGAAAACTACGCTTTTCTCCCATAAAAAACCTAAGAAAGCTACAGTAACACCCACAGCCACACCTGTACATAGACCTACACCAAATTCCTTTATAAGTATTTTTTTTGAATTTTTAGCATCAATTTCACCTAGGGCAATGCTACGAATAATAATAGTTAGAGTCTGAGTGCCAGCATTACCACCCATACCGGCAACTATCGGCATGAAGGTTGCAAGGGCCACAACTTGTTGTATGGTGCCCTCGAAAAGACTAACTGTGGCAGCTGCCAGTATAGCAGTTATTAGATTTACAAATAACCAGGGCAATCTACTACTTATGGAATCTTTAAGAGAACCTGTAACTTTTTCATCGTCGTTCACACCTGCAAGACGATATAAATCCTCAGTATGTTCATCACTAAGAATTTCCATTATATCATCTGCAGTTATTATTCCGAGTATTTGCATAGCATCATTTACTACGGGCATAGTTAAAAATCCGTATTTTTCAAATATATGTCCAACTTCTTCCTGATCCATATCGTATGGAACGCTCATGGCATTACTATTCATAATATCTGAAATTTTTACATGGAATTTATTTATAACGATATCTCTAAGGGATATTACTCCTCGTAAAAGATCATTGTCACCTATCACGTATATATAATAAGAAGTTTCTGCCTCTGGAGCTTCCTTTTGTAAGTAATTTAAGGTCTGGCCTATAGTCATGTTTTCTTTTACTGAAATAAATTCAGTGGCCATTATTCCTCCAGCACTTTCAGGAGGATAGGTTAATAGTTCGTTAACTTCTTCAACATCTTCCTTATTAAGTTTCATCATGATGTTTTTAGCTTCATCATCTGTCACAGCTTCTAATAAATCTACTAATTCATCTGAAGACATCTCGTGTATAATTTTCTTCTGAATAATTTGAGAATGAATTGTTAAAAGCTCGTGTTTTTCTTCGTCTTCTGCATCATCTATTATATCCGCTATTACATTTGGTGAAAGTTTATGAAATAGCTTTATTTTATCTCCATCATATTTCCGAATAGCCTCTAAAATATCTGCAGGGTGGATAAATTGAATTAGTTTATTAAGTTCATCTATAGTTCCATTTAATAAAAAATCAGTTATTTCTCTTGTTTTTAAGTCATGATTCATTTTTACACCGCCTACATATTAAGTATTAAGAATTTAACAAGATTTAGTATATGACACGAATACGATAAAGTCAATTGATGAAAAACATTTCATATTAATAGAAATTTCATGTTAAATATTTGAAATTCATATTAATATCCTATATAATTAAATAGAGACATACTCGCATAATATTGTGGTGCTACTAGAGGGAGAGAGAATATGAGAGATAATAAAGTAATGGATATTTTTATTGGAATATGTTTAAGTGCGTTCACACTAATAATATGGGTATATCAAAGCGTAGTTACAAGTGATATACATGTTGAAACATCTCATAAGGATAGTGTAGTAATAATTTGTATGTTAGGTTTATTTCTAATAATATATAGTTTTTATATAAGAAAAACAAAATATATACTATTGAATACGCATTTGTTGTCAATCCCAGCAATGCTATGGTTTATGAATATGATGAATGCAATTCATTACTATATATATGGTACGGTAGTTAGTCTTTTAGGTTATTCTGCAATATATCATTATGACAAATTTGATACGATAGTTAGTATTATAGGTTTTTCTGCAACTTTTATTTCACTTATTCAATTTATTTATTGTAAGAAAAATGTTAACACGTAATCTTCATCTAAAGCAAATGGATGTGTTAAAATGATTAGAGAAAATTAAATAAGGTTTAAGGAGGAATTTAATTAATGGCTATTTTAGTATGTGGAGGAGCAGGTTACATTGGAAGTCATATGGTAGCTGAGCTTTTAGAAAAAGGTGAAGAGGTAGTTGTTTTAGATAATTTTCAAAAGGGCCATCATGATTCATTACTTGGTGGAAAGATTTATTCTGGAGATTTAAGAGACGACGAAATACTTAATAAGGTTTTTACGGAGAATAATATAGATGCAGTTATAGATTTCGCGGCAGATTCACTTGTGGGGGAAAGCGTTACGGAGCCCTTAAAGTATTTTGAAAATAACATTGGATCTACTATAAATTTACTTAAGGCTATGAGGGAGCATAAAGTTAAGTACATAGTTTTTTCATCTACTGCAGCTACTTATGGAGAGCCAGAGAATATTCCTATTCTTGAAGAGGATATGACTTTTCCAACTAATCCTTATGGAGAATCAAAACTTGCGGTTGAGAAGATCTTAAAATGGTGTGATAAAGCTTATGGTATAAAATATACGGCTCTAAGATATTTCAATGCAGCAGGGGCACATGTAAGCGGTAAAATAGGAGAAGATCATAGACCAGAATCTCATTTAATTCCTATTATACTTCAGGTAGCTCTTTTACAAAGAGAAAAAATAATGGTGTTTGGAGAGGATTATGATACAGCTGATGGTACTTGTGTTAGAGATTATGTACATGTATCTGATCTTGCCAGTGCTCATCTGCTTGCAGTAAAAAGGCTTAGACGAGGCGAAGATAGCGTAATATGCAATCTTGGAAACGGTAAGGGTTTTTCTGTTAAAGAGGTAATAGATGTAACTAGAAAAGTTACGGGAAAAGAAATAAAAGCAGAAATGGCACCAAGACGTGCTGGAGATCCAGCAGTGCTTATCGCTTCGAGTGAAAAGGCTAAGGAAATATTAGGATGGGAGCCTAAATGTGATTCACTAGAAACCATCATAGCAACAGCATGGGAGTGGCACAAGGGACATCCGAAAGGGTACGTAAAATAAGCGAATCTCCTGCGTTATTGCAATAAGAAACTCAAAACGAGAAATTAAAGCTAGTAATTCTAATATTTTGCTCATGCAATATTCTCTAGCGCTCACATTCGCCTTCCTGGCTCAGGTTCGCTAGTCTGCCGTCCTGGCAGACTTACGAGAATTTTGCATTCGCAAAAGAAGAATTTCTAAAATCAAATTTAATAGTTTCTCGATTCTTTTCGCAAGGCGTTGCGGAGAAAGTATTATGTGAACTTTATGAGTGGTGTGCATAGTAACGAAAAGATATTAGAAAAGGATTAGTAAAAGCGCAAGTTTATTGACTTGCGCTTTTTCACAATCGTTAATTTTTTAAGGATTTATCATAGCTCATTCCATACAAGAAAACACATAAAATCCGCAAATAGCAGGGGGAAAACATGAAAAAAAGTATTTTTGCTTCACTAGGTATAATAATAATAATAATCGTTTGTATAGTATTTATTTCATATTCAAGAATATATACAATTACAGATAATAAAAGACAATTAGAGGATAATATAACGCAATTTAGTAAAAGACCTACAGCAATTTCAAATAATATTGATATTAAACAGGAATTAAATCTTGATAATAAAAAATATATTCTATTTATGACTAATAACACTTTGGGTGATGCAGAATTAACCAAAGGCCTTAATAGTAAATATAAAATTGAAGCTATAAGAGGTGGCGGTGGTTATTTTAGAGATCAAATATATAAAACAAATAAGGGCAAATATCTTATTTTGAAAGGTAAAAATCCTAATACGAAAAGTGCATATACAAAAGTAACATTGGAAAACAAGGAATATAAAATTAGTATCCCACAGCAAGAATATTTTATAGCCTATTGCACAGTTCCAAGCGAAACACAAAGTATATATCCTAAGGCAAAAAACATAAATTTTTATGATAAGAATGATATTGATATTACGGATGAAACGTTCAAGGTTTTATTAAGTAGATAAAGCATGAATTAAAAAAATTGTACTTGCCCCATTTTGGGTTGCAAGTACAATTTTTTGTTAAGTTGTTATAAACATTGGAGATTGAGCTAATACTAGCTGAACACCATACTTGTTTTTGAAATCTTTGTTTTTTCTTGAATAATTAACTGAACAAGTACCATTTAAAAGAGTTGTTATAGAAATTAATATAATCAAATTTTTAAACATCAAATTAAATTTCATAACATTTCTCCTTTCGACGTAGTATTGTAATAGTATTTTGCCCGAAAATACTATTAAAAGACTATTGAATCATAGGAAATTTGCTAAAATTTATACATGGGTAAAATGTAAAAAGAAAAAAATATAAAATTATTTTGGCAGTTCCATATTGCTTGGGATTTCAAGACCTGCCATTTTCATTAAGTATAGTGCGTTTCTTGTGGTAGATACTCCACTTCTCAGCTTATAATCAAAGAATAATTTATCATCTTTATAGTATTCTCTAAGGTGGAAATTTTTTACTTTATCGTTAGTATTCTCTATGTCACCGAGTTCCAGATCATGTGTAGATACAAAACCTAGTGCATTCTCATTGCTTAATTTCGTTACCAAAACAGTTGCACCAGTATGTCGATCTATAGAGTTAGTTCCTTTAAAAATTTCATCTAATAAGAAGAAAATCGGCGCATTATTTTCTGTAGCACTAACGAGGGTTTTTATTCTTAATAGCTCTGCATAGAAGGAAGAAATATTTTTTTCTAAGTTATCGCTTGTTCTCATGCAGGTATATATATCCATAATAGAGCAAGTAAAAGTATTTCCGCATACTGGAGCGCCAGCATAGGCTAAAACTAAGTTAATTCCTGTAGTTCTAAGCAGTGTACTTTTTCCAGACATATTAGAACCTGTTATTAGAAGAACGTTTTGTGATTTTGCTATATTAATGTCATTATATACGCGACTGCTTCCAAGTAGTGGATGGCCTAGATTTCCTGCTTTGAAAATAGGGGAACCTGACTGGAATTTTGGAGTTGCCCAATCATTGTTCTCATAGGATATAATTGATAAACTATTTAAGGCTTCAATTTCACCTATAACCTCCAGCCAAGTTTTTAAAAATGGACCACTTTCATTTTTGAAGCGCTGTAGATTTATTAAACATTGGTAATCCCAAAGGAGGAGGATATTTATAGGTAAATAATACATATTTGCTCTATCAGATATTAAGTTTACTAGGTTTGCTAATTTTTTTATCTGAGAAGAGGCTGTTATTCCTTCCGTATTTATAAGTTTAGCTCTTAATTTTATTAAATACTCAGAGTGGAAGGTCTTTTTTTCTATATGCATAAGCAGTTTATTATATATAAGGAGGGTATCTTTATATTGGTGTACAGTATCCAGGCTAAGGCTTATTTCTTTATATCCAATTACAAGCAGTATTATATGCACAACAAGAGCTGCAAGAAATATTTTATAGGATACAGCTTTAAATATAAAAGAGGCCGCAAGGAGGGATAGAGTTATTACTGGTATTATCCTTACTATAATTCTTACCCAGGATTTTAGGAAAAACTCGTTTTTATCCTTTACCCATCCATATAATTTCTCTGGGTTATGATTTTTATGTTCGCTAAGGATGGCTTCCGCTTGGAATCTCTGCCTCCAGCCTACAATACTAGCTAACTCTTTTATAGCTTTTTGTCTTTTATATATTTCTTCAACGCTATATTGAGGTTTCGATAGTGAATCCTTTAAATTTTTTCTTCCAAGATAAGTTATGCAGGTGTTAATCCACTGGAATATGGAGTTATTACCAAATATATCTAGGTCCTTTGTGTAATTATGTTCCTCGTCAGAGAAGTCCTCACCACTATCGGAGAAATCCTTCCAATTATTATTAACACGTTTTGTTGAGTTTTCATTAATGTCGCATAGAATAGAACAACGAATTTTATTATATTTCAGCTTATTATGTTTGATTGCCAAAAATACAAATATAATAGCGGTGGCACTTATTACAGAAATACACATGTAATAAGTGGACCTTACGTAAAAGAAGATTGTAAAGCCAAGTCCACTTGCAAAGATCAAAAACCTTAATAAGCTTATAAAACTTATGGCTTCATTTTGTTTTTTTAATAGATAAGTATAATGCCTTTTTTCATTAGCATAAAGTGGTTTTTTAGTTTCCATAATATCCTCCTAGGTTCGTTTAATTAAATATATAATATCATACCAAAGTGCTTCTCCGCAATTTTCAATATTAGGATAATATGCCCAAGTTAACGTAAAATAACCGTTAAATCTTTATGAACTCTTTTATTTGAATCAGAAAAGCACTTTTATTGTGCTAAAATATAAAGAATGTGAGGAATAAGGAGGAAAAAATATGTCTAGAAATAATAAGCGAAAGAAAAATAAATTAATATATATACTAATCATTATAATAGGGGCATTAGCAGCTTTAATAGGTGGAGCTTTATATAATGGAGACGTAGCCGTTAAAAAGGCAGATTCCATACAGGTATTAGATAAACTTAAAGGTATACAGGAAAAGGGTGGGGAATTTGAACTAACTCAAAATGATTTAAATGACATAAGTAGTTTATATTTTGTTAAACCTAAAACTAAAGGTGACATGACTCTAAAGGGAATCAACATAGAAATGGCAGATGATAAGCTTTTAATGGTGGCTCCTATTAGTTACAAAAACCTTGATTTTTTAATCTCTTCAAAAGGATAATTAAACCTTTTAAATGGAGATATTGTATTTGATGCTGAAAATTTTAAAATTGGAAAGATTAAAATTCCTAAAAAATTAGTGGTTTCACAAATTTCAAAGCTTGATAATAATAATATTTCTGCGCATGGTAATTCTATAATAGTTGATACAAGTGTAGTTCCATTTAAGATAGAGGAATTTAAAATTATAGATAATAAAATATTAGGCACAGCGGAGAAGATAGATAAAGCAGCGGGAAAAAAAGACAAAGATATTATTAATTTGATTATAAAAGAGAATCCTCAAATTAAGAGTACGAAAACTATGTTAAAAGAAGCTGAAGAGGGTTTAATGACTGCAAAATCTCAGCTTGAGACGTCCAAAGAGGTGCAGGTAATATCAAAAATGATATCAACTATAAATATGATGAACGAAGATCCTTCTTATGACTCAACTGCCGATACAGCGTCTGTTAAGGCTGATTATGAAAGTTTGGATTTTGAAAGCAAGGAGAGAGTAAAGGATGCAGTAGTTTTAAATGTAGACCCAGGTAGTATCGGAGTATTAAGACAGACTTTTGGAATGTAATTGAAACTAAAAAAAACATCAAAATACTAATTAGTATTTTGATGTTTTTTTTAGTTTTCTAGTTGTTTAATTAAGTGATACAATAATCTAGCGCCTTCACCAGTTCCGCCTTTTGAACCATAATCACTGTCTTTATTAGTCCAAGCAGTACCCGCTATATCAAGGTGTAGCCAAGGGGTTGCTCCTACAAATTCACCTATAAATAATCCAGCAGTTATACTACCGGCGGTTGGACCTCCTACATTTTTAAGGTCTGCTACGTCAGATTTTATTAACTCTTTATATTCATCAAAAGCTGGTAATTTCCAGACCTTCTCATCACATGTTTTTGAAGCCACATCTAATCTATTAAAAAAGTAATCATTGTTTGTTACTACGCCTGTAGCTGTATGACCTAGAGCGTGTAAAACTGAACCAGTTAAGGTGGCTATATCCACTACTTTTGTAGCATGTTCTTTTTCGATTATATAATTTACTGCATCTATAAGAGTTAATCGTCCCTCGGCATCAGTGTTAAGTACTTCTATAGTTTTGCCACCCATGGAGTTTATTATATCTCCTGGTCTGTAACTATTGCCACTAATCATGTTTTCACATGCAGCAACTACTGCAACTACATTTGCCTTTGCTTTTAGTTTTGTTATAGCAGTCATTGCACCAATTACCGCAGCAGCTCCACCCATGTCAGATTTCATTGTGACCATTCCAGGTGTAGTTTTTATAGATAATCCGCCAGAGTCATAAGTAAGGCCTTTACCAACTAAACCTATAATCTCTTTGCTATTTTCAGGGTTACCATTATATCTCATAACAATTAATGTTGGTCGATTAGTAGAAGCCCTAGCTACCTCTAGAAATGCACTCATATTTAAGTTCTTTATGGATAATTCATCAAATATCTCCACTTCAAAGCCACTTTCATCGCCGGATTTTTTCGCTTCATATGCTAGTTCTAAGGGTCCTAATAGATTAGAAGGTTCATTTACTAACGTTCTAGCTAATATGTTAGCCTGACCAAGAATCAAGCCTTCATTAATACCTATATTAATTTCTTCTAATACTTCTTTCTTGGAATATATTATATTGAACTCTTCTAAGACTTTCGCTTTTTTATCCACTTTATACTTATCAAATGTATAACTAGACATAACGGTAGCTTCAGAAATAGTTCTAATAGTTTCGCTGAGTTTCATTAGGCTCAGTAAATTATCAACGTTTAAATCAATAGATTTAGATTTAATCTTTGATGATTCTTTTACTGATTTAGCTATATTTTTTCGAAGCTTTGCTAAAGTGAAGTCCTCTTTGTTTCCAAGACCAATTAAAATTATATTTTTAGGGCACTTATCTCTAAATAAATTGATGGTTCTAAACTCTCCGTGTTTGCCGTTAAAGTCTTTATCTTCTATTATGAATTTGACTTTAAGTAGAGTTTCATTGTCCAAACCCAAATCGGTTTTGTCTAACTTTGAATCCTCGAAAATTGTAATGATTTTTGTTTCAGCTTCATTATTATATGATTTTATACTTTTGCTAGTTAGTATCAAATTACTTCACCTTCTCTTTCATTATTAAAATTGATAATGATTATCATATAAATTGTAGTCTTAAAGGTTAATTTTGTCAATGAACTTATTTTTTTTATAAATATAGTTGAGCAACAATAATTATGCTAAAATAAGGCAAAGGACGTGAGCTTATGAAAAAGATATACGGAATAATATTTACTGTAGTGTCCTCAGCAGCTTTTGGAGTTATGCCGATTTTTGTAAAAATGGCTTATAGTGGTGGTGCGAATGTGCTAACAGTAGTATTTCTTAGGTTCTTTTTAGCTTCCCTAATTATATTACCTTATATACTTTTTACAAAAAAGGATTTGAGATTAAATAAGCAGGGAATAATACATATTATTCTTTTGGCCATTATGGGATATACTGCCACAGCTTATACACTTTTTATATCCTATAATTATATAACAGTTGGGCTAGCTACTACGCTTCATTTTATTTATCCTGTAACAGTAACGGTTTTTGCAGTGATTTTGTACAAAGAAAAATTATACTTTGGTAAAATTTTAGCACTTGGTTTATCCCTTTTGGGAATCTACATGTTAGTGGGGAATAGTGGCGGTGCATTAAATTTTAAAGGGATAGCTTTTGCTATTAGCTCAGGCTTTTTTTACGCATATTATATTATTGGAGTTTCGCATAATAGGGTTAATAGGATTGATATTTTTGTGCTGACCTTTTATCTAGCCTTAATATCTTCGCTGGTTGTCTTTACGATGGGAATGATTACTGGAGGATTAGATTTTAATATGAAACCCTCTGGCTTTGTAGCTTGCTTTGGAATTGCTCTAGTATCTACAGTTTTAGCCCTTACAATGTTTTTAAAGGGAATAAAAATCATAGGTCCTTCTAGTGCTGCTATACTAAGCACTTTAGAGCCGATAGTAAGTATCGTACTAGGAGTGTTAATTCTTAAAGAACAGTTGTCATTTAGAATTGTAATTGGATGCGTATTGATTTTGTTTTCAGTGTTAATTCTTACAGTAGGACAAAAGGAAAAGGATAGCAAAGGAGATGATACAAAAATGAAAATAACGATAACAGGAGATTTATATTCAGGTAAGAGTACCGTTGCTAAGGCTATAAGTGAGGCCTTAAAGTATACTTATTTTAGTGTAGGTGATTTACAGCGGAAGTTAGCCATAGAAAAAGGCATGTCTATAACAGAGTACAACAAATATATGTCAGATAATAATTTAGACCATGAGGTTGATAATAAAACTATGGAAATTGGAAGAGATAAAGAAAATTTTATTTTTGATGCTAGGCTCGCATGGAACTTCATTCCTGATTCTTTTAAAATTTATTTGAAAGTAAATGTAGATGTCGCAGTGCAGCGGGCGATGAAAGATGATAGAGGTAAGTCAGAGAAGTATGCGAGGGTGCAGGATGCTAAGGATAATATAATTGAGAGAAGAAGGCTTGAAGTTAGTAGATTTAAGGAAATTTATGATATTGATTCTGGTGACGAGAGTAATTATGATTTAGTTATAGATACTTCTAACGTCAGTACGGAAGCGGTGATTGGGGAAATATTAGAGAAGATAAAGGAGTATGTGATTCCATATTCATAGTATTATTTTGTATATCCCGTCATATATATTATATAGGCAAAAGGGGGTATGGATATGAGTGTGAGTATCAAAGGTATTAAAAAGGACGGTAGGGTGAGAATATCTATATGTATTTTCACATTTGTCGTTATTTTTTTAATAAGCTTGATTATACCTAAAAATGCTAGTGCGGATAATGGTGTGGGATATAAAAATTACTTTTATGTTAATGTTATTAATAATGTATTATCTGCAATAAAACCATCGAAAAGTGAAATTAGCATGAAAACTACGGCATTAGCTTTTTTAGGAATAGATGCTCGAAACCCTATAACAATAATAACTAAAGAGATTGCATATTTAGATAAAAGTGAATTTAGTAGTGATGTGAATAATGAAGGCACGGAGGAGGGAGATTTAATAACATTTATACTTAATCCCTTTAATTTAGATGATAAACAGGTGAAAAAAATTGAAGCTGAAAATAATAACACTAATGTGATTGCAGATCTCTATAATCCATTATTGAAACAAACTCTAAATAAGGCCAAGCCACGAGTGTTAATATATCATTCTCATGCAACTGAATCTTATCGCACCTCAGATAACGATAAGAGTAAAAATGCTTTTAATCTGGATTTAACAAAAAATGTATGCGCTGTGGGCGAAGTAATAAAAGAAGAACTAGAAAAAAATTATGGAATTGCAGTTATACATGATGAGACTCTACATAATGTAGGAGATTATAATGGATCATACAAAAAGTCTGGAATTACTATAGATAAGTATTTAAAGGCTTATGGAGATTTTGATTTAGTTATTGATTTACATAGAGATGGTGTAGCAAATAAGAATTTAGTAACTACTAAAATAAACGGGGAAAATGTTGCCCAGATTATGTTTGTAATGGCAAAGGGAAACCCTAGGTATGCCGAGCAGAAAAAACTAGTAGATTCTATGATAGGGATATCCAATAAAATATACCCTAATTTTTTAAAGAATCAAGAAATTAGTACGGTTAATCGTGGAATTGCTTTTTATAACCAAAATAAAAGTGATAATGCAATTTTAATAGAAGTAGGAACATATACTAATACGATTGCAGAAGTAAAAAATACTGGTATGTATTTATCTAGAGTATTTGCAGAGCAATTAAATGGTAAAAAGTAACAATTTGATAATTCTTCCTTTGCTAAATCATATTGGCTAAGTTATAATATTATAAATAATGGAGGTGTTTTTATGAACGTTGATTTTTCAAGTATTAATCTCAATACCATTATTATGGTCGCATTAGCTATATTGCTTGTGTATCTGGGTATTTCAGTATTTAAAATGATTGGAAGAATACTAAGTCTTACTGTCGGTATATTCCTTTTAATATATGTGCTTCAACAAATAGGTATTTCAATTCCTATATTAACGGATATTTTAGAAATTTTACTTCAAGTGTTAAATCCAATTATAGATTTCATAAAAAATTTAATTGGCCTGTAACTATTTGGAGGCAGAGTGGCAAGGAAATTTAAAAAAGAAATATAGAAAGCTAACACGAAAAAACTACCAAAATATTTTGGTAGTTTTTTCGTGTTAGATATAATTATAAATTCGAATTTACTGAGACAATTCTATTTTTACCCTGCTGTTTTGCAGTATACATGGCTTTATCCGCTTCTATGAATAGATAATCTAAATTTTGAGTAGTTGGAGTAATGGAGGCCACCCCAAGACTTACGGTAATGGTTATTGAATCTGATTTTCTAAGAATTAAAGGGTTGCACTCTATAGCACTTCTTAGAGTTTCTGCAATTATTTCAGCCTCGATTAGGGAGGTTGAAGGTAATAAAGCAATAAACTCCTCACCACCAAAACGACCTAAAACATGGTTGCTACTTAAGGTTTCTAAACATATTTTAGCAAGGCGTATTAACACTAAGTCGCCGGTGTGATGACCTAATTTGTCATTGATTTGTTTGAAATCATCTATATCCATCATAATGGCGGAAATAGTTTGTGTTGATAATTTAGCTTTATCGAAGCTAATATTTGCAAGTTCAAAAAAACTACGCCTATTATATAAATTAGTTAGAGGGTCTATTCGAGATTGCTTCTTAATTTTGCCATACAATTTAGCATTTTCTATAGCCATTGCTGCGTGGTTTGCAAAGGAAAAGGCTATATCACTGTGGTACTTAGTATAAATGGCCTTTTTACTCGAATCTAATGTTAAGATACCCACCATTTTGTCCTTAAAGATTATAGGAATACCCATCCAACTTTCAATAACAGATGGACTTGTAAAATACTTAAAACGAGAATCTTCTTTAACATTAGAGACTAATAATGGAGCAGTGGTTTCAGAGAGCTCTTTAAAAAGCTTGTCATCATTTTTATTTATAGAAATTTTATATATATCATCCATATTTTCAAATCCATTTGCTGCCATTACATTATATCGACCATTTTCCTCCATAAAGAATGAGGCACTGTCATAAGGCACTAATTCTTTTAGGCTATCTAATAATTTATCTAAAACTTCTTCTAAATTCAAGGTGGAATTTAGTAAAAAAGTTATCTCTCTAAGTTTGTCTACTAAAAGATATTGTTCTTTTTCTTTTGATAACTTCTCAATTTTAACATAGGCTTTAGCCTGAGTCATTGCCAATATAAAAGCGTTTATTAGTATAAGAATGAAGAATCCTAATACTGAATAGTCCTTTGTATTAATAATGCCAAGATAACCTAATATTGATACTGCACTTATTGTAATGGTTAATAAACAACCAACTCCGACAACTACAATCGCTCGTTTTTTCCTAAGATATGATTTAAATATAACAAAAATAGAATAAGCACAAAGTAACAGTGTATATATTTGAAATACTATAACAAATTTTGATGCAAGTAATGGAGGAATAAAAATATTAGTAATTATAAAGAGAAGGCAAAATGATTTGCAAAACATTATAATTTTCGTTGACATGTCTTCTTCCAAAAATAAATATATGTAATTCAACATAAAATAAACTGCCGCGTAGAAAGTTAGATATTCTAGTTTAAGAGTCAGTGTATAATTTATGTTATCGTACAAGGTTAAAAAGTATTTGTTACCAATCATTAAGGATCTTAAAGATATAGTTATGCAAAGAGCACCAAAATAAAGCTTAGAGACATCAGATGTTCTAAAAGTATATAACCAGAGATGGTATAAGCCCATTATTAAAAGTACGCCAAAGTAAAAAATTTCAAGGGCTATTGAAGCCTCTCTTTTATTGGCCATTTGAGATTGTGTGCCTAGGTGAAAATTATCCCGAGTACCGCCGTTTCTAAAGTTATGATTTGATACTTGCAAGACTAAATGAACATTGTCCTTATTATTCATAAAATAATTGGTTATGGGTAAATTTTCAGGGATTTCGGAGGAACTGTTGGTAGAAACAATGCCATTTGATGAAAAATCTTCTCCATTCACCCATAATTTATATGATGAAAGCATGGAGGGAACGCTTATGCCTAGAAGTGTATCTTTGTATTTTGGATTCACTTTTACGGTTAGACTATAGGTGGCATACCCAATAGAATCATATTCTTTATTATATTTATTCCAAGCCATGGGAATCTTCATATAGGAGGGGACAGAAGTTGTAGTTTTAATAGTTTCTGGCGTCAATAATTGATGCCAATAAAATTCAAAATGTCCTCCTAGTTCAGTATACCCATCGTTATTAAAATCCCAAGTTGAAAGATCCAAGACGCCAGTTTGAGAACCTAATTCTGATGATGTGGTGAATGTAGCGAATTTATTCAAGGTGAAAATAACGTATAATAACGCCGCTAAAATAATAATTGACAGACTGATAATTAACGGTTTTTCTTTTTTTATCATCATATTTTATAATCTCCCTCACTTATAAATAGAATTAATTAATTATATATATCTATATAATTGATTATATAGCAAATTTTATTAAAATAAAACATATTTACAATTAAAGAAAAAATTAATAGAAACTTTATAAACGTTGTAAACCATTTCTTTAAAAATCATGTGTTATAATAAAAAGTGTTTTAGAAGAAATGTGGTATATGGAGGTAATTGATGTATAAATTAATAGCATTAGATATGGATGGAACGTTACTTAATGATGAAAAGAAAATTTCACCAGCAAATTATGAGGCAATTAAGCTGGCTAGGGAAAATGGAGTAAAAGTTGTACTAGCATCAGGAAGACCTTTAGTTGGTTTTAGAAAATATTTAGAAGAACTTGAATTAGTTTCAGAAGATGATTATGCAGTTGCATTTAACGGTGCGCTTGTACAAAGTTCTGAAGGTGGAGAAATAGTGTCAAAAACAACATTAACCATTGATGATTATAAATATTTGTATGAGTTAAGTAAAAAGCTAAAAGTTAATATACATGCTTTAACAGAGACTACTGTAATTTCTCCTGTTGACAGTAAGTATACTAAACATGAAGCGAAGATGAATGGTATTTCTAGGGAAATAGCAGATGTTTATGATGTACCTTCAGACACAACTGTAGTTAAAGTTATGTTTGTGGATGAGCCAGAAATTATAGAGGAAATAATGGATAAGATCCCGGAAGAAGTTAGCGATATGTATACAATAGTTAGAAGCGCACCATTCTACTTAGAGTTTCTTCATAAATCTGTTAATAAAGGAGCAGGAATAGCAGCCTTGGCAGAAATGCTAAATATCAAACAAGAAGAAGTTATATGCATAGGTGATGCAGGTAATGATATTCATATGATTAAGTATGCTGGACTAGGCGTTGCAATGGGAAATGCATTTCCAGAGGTTAAAAGAACTGCGAGTTTTATAACTAAAACTAATGAAGAAGATGGGGTAGCACATGTTATTAATAAATTCATTCTAAAGGGCGCAGAAAGCTTAGTCGTATAGAGAATATTAATTAATAATAATTATTGACAAACAATCAAAATGGATATATAATAAGTTTATAGAAACTTCTAATATTGATACACTTTAACTCCCCCAAAGATTAAAAATATTGATATAGAAGATTAATTTCTCCTCTTAAATGAATGTAGAAGAGCTGGTAAACGTCCAATTTACCAGCTCTTTTTTGTTTATATAATTATGTATGGTTGATTCTGATATAATAAGTAAAAGTCTTAAAAGGTGATTATGTGTGAAAAGTATAGATGAGAGAGGGACGGGAGCATGGGATTTTATAAGGAAGCATTGAGCAAGATAAATAGAGGAGGCACTTGGGATATGATAGTTATAGATGGAGTGGTTGGAGTAGGGAAGAGTACGCTTATGAATATAATGGCTGAGAAGGGGTATATTCCTTTTGAGGAGCCGGTGGCGGATAATCCTATATTGGAAAAGTTTTATTATGATAGGGAGAGATATAGTTTTTCGTTACAAATATTTTTTCTTAATAGAAGATTTAGACACATAAAGGATGCTTCTAAGGTTAAAAATGCAGTAATGGACAGAAGTATTTATGGAGATGTAATTTTTGCTAAGATGTTAAATGAAGCTGGGGAAATGGGTAAGGAAGAATTTGATTTATATATGGATTTATTTGAAAATATGATTGAGCATTGCAAGGCGCCTAAATTGCTTGTATATTTAGAAACCTCTGTGGATTCTGCTATGGCTAAAATCAATAAAAGAGGCCGAGATTATGAGAAAATAGTGGAACGTGAGTACTGGGAAAAGTTAAATGATAATTATAGGGCTTATTTTAAGGACTATGATATATCTCCAATTTTAAAGATAAATGTGGATAAGTTAGATTTTGAGAATAACGAAAAAGATAGGGAACATATACTAGTACTTATAGCGGAAGCTTTAGCAAAGTAATGATGACGACTTCTCCTGCGTGCCTTGCAAAAGAGCTTGAAACAGGAAATTTCATTAAAAAATTCTAGGTTTTGCCCTTGTAAAATACTCTAACACTCACATTCGCCTTCCTGGCTCAGGTTCGCTAGCCTGCCGTCCTGGCAGGCTTACGAGAATTTCACAATTGCAAAACAAGAATTTCTAAATTAAATTTCAATTGTTTCTGCCCTTCTTATTGCAAGACACTGCGGAGAAACTTCATCCTTTTACTTATGCTAATATTTGTTGATATAGATTTAAGCTATTATGCCAAATAACGGTTAAATGAGTGGAGGATGCTTACGGGGATTTTTCATTACATAAACTAAGATTCTGTAAAAGTCTTAAGAAATGGAAGGAAGATTAATATGGAAAAGTACAAACTGTTGCTAAAGAATATGGGATCAGATAGTATATCTATTATAAATACTAAATCAATTGTAACTAGATGGATATTATAAGGCGATAGCTTTTGGTAGTGGTCCATGTAAGCGATGTAAAGAATGCAATACTAAGAAATGATGATGAAATTCAGAATCACTTTGGTCTAATACTTGTGGATTAATTAATTTTCTTATGGTATATATAAGCGTTAATAAAACAGAGAATACATGATATTCCACCTAAAATTGTTGCTACAAGAGAATATTTATTGGCTGATAATTGAAAAACACGTAATTCTATAAAAGCAGATAACAAAAGACCAAATCCACAAAGGATAAGTAAGTTTCTGACTAGTTTAAATTTCTTCATAAAGTTTTTCCCTCTATATTGTTTTGTTGAATAATATTTTACTGTTGCGTCGCAGTTTTAGAAAGTTGTATATTAAATTTGCTAAAGATTATATCTTTTATTATTTGTTAATCATCCTTTTTCATCAATCCCATGATTATAAATATTAATCCCACTATAATAAAGAACGCAAACAAAAGATATGAAACTGAGTGTCTATAACGACGCGCAGTATTTAAAGTAAGTTCCAAATTACCTATTGATACGCCTAAAACGCCACTAATTAAGAATCCAATTCCAACGAGTATTTCTTTTAATCTTTTCATATAAATCCCCCCAATTCTAAAAATGATTTTCGCTTTATAATAAATAAAAGTCTGTCCTTATTCAATTATATAGAATATTAATATGAGTTTCAAATATTTAACATAAAACATTCATTTTAAATACGGCTAAACTAATAAACGAATTAATGGACTATATAATAGTATCATTATGTAAAAAAACACCATAAATTCAGATGTGAATATTACAATGTTTTATGGATTATTCGGTTTTAATAGTTGTGACGTTTTATAAGAATATTTAGAACTCCTTCCATCATTCATTTTATAATACTGCATCTCAAATCATCTTATATTCTCAATGCACCATTTATTTTTTTCTTTTACAATAGTAAGAGTCATTTTCTCTGACTTTTTATATTTAGTTGCTACCCAGGTTAATTTAACAGTTATTTCATAAGCGGAATCACTTAATCTCTTATTACTTACTATTTCATACTTCTGCAACGACGGACTTGAGCCTCCTATAATCCAAAAGGAATTTGATGCTTCTCCTAGGTTTTTAACGAACTTATCCTTTATTTTGTCGCAAAACACAGAGTATTGCAAAACCCCATTACGTTCTTCAAAACCCTTAATCCATAGTTCAATAACTTGTTTAGGACTTGTTGCTACAAATTGGTCTAAGGCATCTTTAAAGAACTTTATTTGAGATTTGAGTTGTTGTGAAGTTACAGTTTCTTTATAAATATGATTATTAATATTGTACGAAGTAATACCCATTTTAACAGTATTTCTGGTATCTGCTTTACATACAGAGCTTGAAACTAATAAAAGTACAATAATAAATGAAAATATAAAGTTTTTAAATAACATTGCGTCACCTCAGCAATATATTTCCCGTTTCATAAAACTCTTATACTATTATCTAGCGGAATTTAATTCTTGTACTACTCATTTAAAAGGAGTATAATGTACACATAGACTTGAAAAAATTTAAGTCTTGTGAGGGAATAAGCGAACAGCCCCGCACTCTCGCCTAGGGGACAATAAATATACTAGGAGCTTAGCCGATTAGGGCATAAAGTACTAATATGCTGTTCATCTTATTATAATATATGAATTTTTGAGTCTTAACTTTTAGAAGTTGAGACTTTAGTATTTTCATAGGGTATTTTAAAATATTTATAATGAGGATATTTTTTTAAATATGAGTTTTCTTATGGGGTGGATTATGCTAACGACAGATGAATTATTTAATTTAACTAGAATACCTAAGATTTCTGAGATTTCACTAAAGCTCCTTCAGGAGTTTTATGATATATATATTTGTCCGAGCATATATTTGTTCGAACTTGAAGATAAAAGTACAATAAAACTAGAATTTTTGGATGTGAACTTTTGCCATTTAATGGGCTTTCAACATATAGTTCCTTATAAGCTAAGCAAATTTTATGGTGGAGAAAATGGTTATGTAGGTGTTTTCAATGGCGACATAACTATAAAAAAATTAAGAAGTATAGATTCAAGAAAGTTTGCTAGGGATAAGGACAAGATTCTTTGTTTCACATATCTGTATAAATTATTGCGGAATTGTGAAATTATAAAATTCAGTAATAATTTACTTCGTTCTAGGATATCTTGTGAATTTATATTGTATGATACGGTATTCGAGCGTAGGATTCATCTAGGTGTTGAGAGGGACGAGAAACGAGGAGTATACTATCCCCGGACTTTTCTTATAGAGAGAGAGAATGGAGATAGATATGTGATTAATCAAGAGCACCTTAAGATTGTGAAAAGGGAAATTATTTCTAAATATCCGTTTAAAACAGATTTACAAGTTGCAGATACTATCCAAACTAAGAAAATTAAAAAAAGAAATAAAATATTGCGTAGAAAATAAAAACCTGCGTAGAAAGTTAAAACCGTCAAAATCCTTAGGATTTTGACGGTTTTAACTTTCTTGGTTTTAATAAAATCCTTTCATTTTTACTCCGCTTTTTTCCTGAATGTCTTTCGCATTTTCTACTTTAACAGAGCTCATATTTTCCAATTCTTTTTTTCTATTTGATTTTTCTATTCTATCACGTTCAGGATTAAGATAATCATTCTTATTATGTTTCTTATGTCCCATAAAAAGTCCTCCTTTTTTCATAATAAACTATTTTTATTATGTTAGACTTTTTGTGTACATGAAATACTATGAGATAGTTGGAAGTTAATATATAAAAGATAATATAAGAGATATTGTGGATTTTATCTTATATTTAGGCGGCAATTATAGGACAAGCACTTCTTTTAGTGATTTTGAATCTTCGATGTCACTTATTAATTTTGATGAAGCTTTGTTATCTCCTATTATTATGCCGCCCGTTATTATATCTTCAGTGAAGAATAGTTTTTTGTATATTTTGTTTTCGGTATCATTTGTGCTAATAGCTTTATATGCATTTTTGGCTATTTCACCTACAGATAATAGTGAAAGATCCATAGCGTTGAAGGAAATTACGCCTAGGGATGGTACGTAGATTTTATGATCACCTACTGCGTTCATACCGGCGACTTTTCCCATTTCTATAGCGGCAGGCCAATTTCCATATACTCTACCGTCAAATTCTGCTATGTCTCCGCAGGCATATATATCTTTAATATTAGTTTCCATATTTTCATTTATTATTATGCCTTTATTTGTAATTATATTGGTGTTATCGGCTATATTTTTGTTTGGTGCAATACCTGTTGAAAATAACACTAAGTCTGCATCTAGTATTTTTCCGCTTTTTAATTTAACAGAGGTAACAGAAGTTTCCCCCTGTATAACTTCTACAGAATCAGAGAGCATAACTTCGATGTTTTGGCTTTCAACTGCAGTTTTAAGTATAAGGCTACCTTCACTATCTAGTTGTTTTATAAGTAGAGAATCGCTAAATTCCACTACGGCAACATCAAGACCAGCGCTTTTAATTTCAGCGGCAGCTTCAAGTCCTAAAAGTCCACCTCCTACAATTACTACTTTTTTAGCTGTGTTCATTTTATTTTTAATAGCCTGTAAGTCTTTTAGATTTCTTAAAGTGAATACACCTTCTTTTTCCACTCCTGGTACGGGAATCATAAAGTTTTTACTACCATTTGCTAGTATGAGTTTGTCATAACCTATAGCCGTTCCGTCCATAAGTAATATTTGTTTTTTCTCAGGGTTTAAGTTTTGAACCTTTACTCCTAGGTTAAGGCTTATGTTATTATCCTCATACCACTCTTTCGGAGATAGGTAGAAACTCTCGTCTTTAAGGTCTTCACTTATTCCATCAGAAATAGAAGGTCTATAGTAGGTTAAGTAGGGTTCATCTGAGATTATTTCAATACTGCACTCTTTATTTCTTTTTCTTATTGCATCTGCAGCATAATATCCAGCAGCCCCGTTACCAATGATTAGAAATTTTTCTTTCTTGTCAGAAGAAAAGGTTACTACGTCTTCGGATATTTGGATGAATTGATCAGCACCTGCACCGCAAACAGGACAGATATCGGGTGGTTTTGGTCCATCAAATTCTTCATTACAAACTAAACATTTCCATCTTTTTTCTGTAGAAGGTTTAGTAGGACGATTTTTCATTTTTATCTTTTTAGATATTTTTTCAGCGAATGACTCTCCAAATTTATATGCAAAGTTTAAATCATCTTCTGATGGTTTAAATTTGAAATTCATGGAAGGATATAAATCTAATTTAATTTGTTTTAATCTATCCTCAATATTTGGAACAGCTTCTCCACTCCAACCATATGAACCGAATGCAGAGGCTACTTTTCCACCATGAACTATAGGGTTAAGTTTTGTTAGTATATCCCATATAGGTTCTAAAGCGTCTGAGTTTATAGTAGGAGAACCGAAAATTATCCCTTCAGATTTATCTATACTTTCTAAAATGTCTTTTATATCATGATATATAACATCAAAGGTGTTAACCTTGAAATCGCAATGGGAGCTTATACCTTTTTCTATTTTTTTAGCTATCGATTCAGTATATCCATAAGCAGAAACGTAGCATATGGTAACTTGTGGCTCTAAGGAAGTTTCTTCTGGTAGACTCCACTCTTTGTATTTATTTACTATACTCCATGGGTCTTCTCTTAAAATAGGACCATGGCCGGGACATATTATGTCTACTTTCAGGTCCTTTATTTTGTCTATAGCTTTTAATACATATGGTTTAAAGGGTGCCATAATACAGTCAAAGTAATATTTTAGTGATTCATTATAATCATCCTTATTTTCATTTAAATCATTATACATATTTTCATTACAGTAATGACTTCCAAACGAATCACATGTTATAAGCAGCTTATCTTCTTCAACGTATGTATAAATGGAATCTGGCCAGTGAAGAAATGGTGCAGATACAAAGGATAAGGTCTTATTTCCGAGACTTATAGTATCTCCGTCTCCTACAATTATGTACTCGAAATTTTTATTTATAATATCCTTAAGGAATTCAATTGCAGCAGCGGAGCCTACAACTTTGGCATTTTTAGAAATTTCTAATAGTTTTCCAACTGAGCCTGCATGATCTGGCTCCGTATGATCTACTACTATGTAATCAATAGCCTCTATATTAACATCTAATGATTTTAATCTTTCTAAATATTCATCGAAAAACCTCTCTTTTACTGTTTCAAATACTGCAGTTTTTTCACTGCCTTTAACTAAATAAGAGTTATAAGTAGTACCAAAAGGGGTGTACATAATTATATCGAAAATTCTAAGTTTAGGGTCTAATGCTCCAACCCAGTATATATCTTTTTTAACTTCTAATGCCTTCATTTACATCTCTCCTTTAATAATTATTCTAAAACAATAATTATTATTTATAGTATAATATAGTAATATTTAGAAAGCAATAAAAAATTACCATTTAAGTCCATTTTTATGACTAAACCCCCTTGGCACGACAGTAATATGTTAATAAAAAATCCAACTATTTTGTTTTACAGTAGGTGCTTTTTATGATATAGTTTTTAGGTAATTAACTAATAATTAATAGAAATTTTAGGTTCTTTTGAACTGTTATTCAAATAAAACGACACTAAAGAAAAAGGGGGGTGGATGTAAATGAGAGATTTCGCTATTATGACAGATTCTTGTTGTGATTTGCCAAGTGATTACATTTATAGTAATAAAATTCCATTCGCTATGTTACCATTTAGTTATAATGATAAGGAGTATTTAGATGATTTGGGACAAAGTGTAAGTCAAAAACAGTTTTTTGATGACCTTAGGGCTGGGGCATTGCCTAATACCTCTCAGGCAAATTCTGAAAGCTTTTATAATATTTTCAAACCAGCTGCTGAACTTCGAAGGGATGTAATTTATATTGGAGTTTCATCGGGTCTTAGTGGTACTTATAATAGTGCTAATATTGCTAAGACTTCTATATTAGAAGAGTTTCCGAGTGCTCGAATATATATCCTTGATGTGTTAACAGCATCGCTAGGACAAGGGCTTATGATTATGAAAGCGGTGCAAATGAAAAAGGAAGGCAATACTGCAGAGGAAATTGTAAGGGAAATAGAAAAAGATATTCCGAATCTAAACACTTATATTACTGTAGAGGACTTGAACTTTTTGAAAAGAGGCGGAAGAATTTCTAATGTAGCGGCTACCTTAGGTCTAGTACTACATATAAAGCCTATACTTACGCTTAATCATGAAGGATTCGTTATTCCTGTACTAAAGGTTAGAGGGCGTAAGAAATCCATAACTAAGCTAGCTGAAATAGTTGCGGAAAGGATTAAAAATCCTGCGTCGCAAACTATAGCTATATGTCATGGCGATTGTTTTGATGAAGCTGTAAAACTTAAAGAGGAAATACTTGCAAACGTTCAGGTTAATGAAGTGCTTATTCACTATATCGGACCAGTAGTGGGAAGATTTAGTGGACCAGGTGCACTGGCAGTGTTTTTTGTTGGTGCGGAAAGACAACATCATGTAGTTGATATTTAAAAGTATAATTTATATTTAAGGAGATAATATATGAATTGGTTAATAGTTTTACTATGGTCAGCAGTTCCTCTAGTGGAGATGAAAGGGGCTATACCCATTGGAATATACACGTATAACATTAATCCACTAACAGTGTTCTTTTTATCATTTGTCGGAAGTTTGCTTCCCGTTCCGTTTATACTAATATTTTTCAATAAAATATTTGACTTTTTAGGAAAATATAAGTTATTTAGAGGTTTTTACAATCTAATTGATAGAAAAATAAATAAGAATAAAGCTAAATTTGAAAGGTTTGAAGAAATTGCATTAATAACTTTTATTGCCATACCACTTCCTACTACAGGGGTTTGGACTGGAACTGCCATAGCTGCTTTTTTAAAGTTAGATTTTAAAAAATCCATTATGTGTGCAGTTATAGGATCATTTATATGTGGAATTATTGTTACTGCTTTAAGTTTAGCTTTTCCTGCTTTTTTAAATATACTATAGTCAAAAAAACTTTACCTTCAGTGGTGAAGTTTTTTTAGTATACGAGAATATTTATTTGTTGAAAATAGTAATAATTGGTACGAAACAATGGCAAAGTATGTTAAAATAAATCATATATTTACATTAAAAAATTTTGGAAATAAACAATAGAAGTTAAGGGAGGCTAAGTAATGGATACAAAGAAATTTGAGGAATTTAGAACTATGATTGTGGATAATGTGGGTAAAGTTATAGTGGGTAAAGAGGATACTATTGAGAAAGTTATAGTGTGTTTTATATGTTCTGGGCATGTGCTTATTGAGGATGTTCCTGGACTTGGGAAAACTAAGCTTGCAAAAAGTCTTTCAAGAACTATGAATTGCAGTTTTAAGAGGATACAGTTCACTCCAGATTTGCTACCTTCAGATTTAACAGGGATATATTATTATAACCAAAAGAAAGAGGACTTTGAGTTTAGGTCTGGGCCGCTGTTAAGCTAATTTGTTTTAGCTGATGAAATTAATAGAGCTACACCTAGAACACAGTCAGCACTTTTAGAGTGTATGGAAGAGGGGCAGATAACTGTGGAGGGCAATACAATAAAACTTGAAAGGCCATTTTTCGTAATAGCTACTCAAAATCCAGTGGAACAGTTTGGAACTTTTCCGCTTCCAGAAGCACAACTAGATAGATTTTTCATGAAAATTTCCATGGGCTATCCGGATTCAAGTGAAGAGAAGATAATGATGAATAGATTTATGAAAGTGGATCCTCTTTCTGAGCTTACGGCCGTGGTTACTATGGAGGACATAACTTATGTTCAAAATAATTATACTATGGTACATGTAGGCGAAGAAATAAAAGATTACATAATTGAAATAGTAAAGGCTACAAGAAGTCATAGAGAAGTGGAACTTGGTTGTAGCCCTCGCGCCACACTAAACATGATGAAGGGAAGTCAAGCGCTTGCTGCTATACGCGGAAGAGACTACGTAATTCCTGAGGATGTTAAGGAACTGGCAATCCCCATTTTAAGTCATAGATTAATGCTTGAAAACGAACTTAGTTCAGGAAATAAGAGTAAATCAATTATAGAGGAAATAATAAGTACTATTAAAGCTCCATTAGAAATCTTGTAGGGGGAGAGTTATGTTTATACGATTTGCTTTAATGCTTTCCATAGTTGCTATTATCGCTTTAATCGGTGAGTTTACACGAAGAAAAGGCTTTTCTAATCTTAAAATAACTAGAAGTATCAATAAAAATAGAATGAAACCACATGAAGAATTCACATTAACTACAACTATTGAAGACTCACCACGCACTCTCGTGACTTCAGTCATGAGTTAGTGGTGTTAGGTTCTATTGTATAAAATATGGTCAAATAACATATACTAAACGTTGATAGTACTATGTTTGCATGGTATAATCAAGTGATGAAAGAAGGTGAATTTATCTATGTTAAAAGGCTTTAAATATAGAATATATCCTACCGAACAACAAAAAAATCAGATGGGTAAAACCTTTGGATGCTGTAGATTTGTATATAATCAAATATTATCTAAAAAAATAAATTCGTATAAAGTCGACAAAAAATATTTGTCTAAAATAGATTGTAATAATTATTGTAATCGAGTGCTTAAAAAAGAATTTATATGGCTTAAAGATGTGGATAAATTTGCTTTAACTAATTCAATATATAATTTAGATAGTTCTTATAAAAAGTTTTTTAAAGAACACTCAGGATTCCCTAAATTTAAATCAAAACATGACCACAATTATTCTTACATGACCAATTTCACTAACAATAATATTAAAGTAAAGTTTGATGATAATTTAGTATAATTGCCTAAGCTTGGCACAATAAAGGCCAAACTTCACAGAAAATTTATCGGCAAGATATTATTTGCCACCATATCTAAAGTACCTAGTGGTAAGTATTTCGTAAGTTTTAATGTGGAATGTGAGAACATTCAGTTG
>NZ_JBNMNU010000013.1:0-38553 GCF_051278035.1 Clostridium sp. | reverse complement strand
GTCAACCTTTCTGATTATGAACACCTCATTTATACATTCTTGTGAGGTATATTCTACACTATATTTTTGTAAATTTGGGACATAATCAAAAACGGTATACTAGGACATTATCATAAACGAATTATAATAGTTTTTTTAATCACTTATTAATTATTGACAATTATATACAAAACAATTATAATTAATAGTGTTTATAGAAAAATATATTTGAGGTATACCAAATTCAGTTACTTATGATTAGGTCCAAACTGTAAACGTTATTAGACACGGGTTCAGATTACTTTAGGGAAAATAATAAAAGATGGAGTGGAGGAAAAGTTATGAAAAAATTAATTAACAATGTTGATTTTGTGGTGGAGGATATGTTAGGTGGTATAGTAGCTGCACATCCGGAGTATGTTAGAAAACTTGAGAATGCTAATGTTCTTGTTAGAACTACGGCCCCTATTAAGGGAAAGGTTGCTCTTGTTAGTGGTGGAGGAAGTGGCCATGAACCTGCACATGGTGGATATGTTGGAAAAGGAATGTTAGATGCTGCAGTAGCAGGTCCAGTATTTACATCACCAACTCCAGATCAGATTTATGAAGCTATAAAAGCAGTTGATGGTGGGACAGGCGTTCTACTTGTGATAAAGAATTATACAGGTGATGTCATGAACTTTGAAATGGCGAAAGACCTAGCTGAAATGGATGGTATTAAGGTTGAGAGCGTAATTATTGGCGATGACGTTGCTGTTGAAAATAGCACATTTACAGCTGGTAGAAGAGGAATAGCCGGAACAATATTTATTCATAAAATTGCCGGCGCAAAAGCCGAAGAAGGCGGAAGTGTTCAGGAAGTAAAGTCTGTAGCTGAGAAAGTTATAGCAAATGTAAGAAGTATGGGCATGGCACTTAGCTCATGTATTGTGCCTGCTGCAGGTAAGGCAAATTTTACTTTAGATGAAAATGAGGTTGAAATAGGTATGGGTATACACGGTGAGCCAGGTACTCATAGAGAAAAGTTAAAGCCAGTTAGTGAAATAGTTGATCATATTGTAGGGAAAATTCTTGAGGATATTAAAATTAGCAGTGGTGATGAAGTTGCTGTGATAGTTAATGGCCTTTGTTCAACTCCTTTAATGGAATTATATATTGCCAATAAAAGAGTTAATGAAATATTAACTGAAAAAGGAATAAAAATTCATAAAACTTTTGTAGGAGAATTTATGACTTCCCTTGAAATGGCAGGATTCTCAATAAGTATATTAAAATTGGACACTGAATTAAAACAATTATTAGATGCACCTGCAGATACACCAGCATTTAAGTGTATCTAATTTAAAACATAGATCGTAAAATTTGGAAATAATGCAGGTAAAAAAAGGAGGTTTAATACCTCCTTATGGAAAGGAAGAATAAATATGAGTATAACCACAGTAAAGTTGGTAGATATAGTTAATAAAATAGCAGATGTAATGGATGAAAATAAGGCTTTTCTTACAGAGCTTGATGCAGTAATTGGTGATGGAGATCATGGAATTAATATGACTCGAGGTTTTAATGCGGTGAGAGAAAAACTTAAAATCAGTACCAGTGACAAGGCGGGAGATATACTTAAATCTGTTGGAATGACCCTAGTTTCTAATGTGGGAGGAGCAGCAGGGCCACTTTACGGTACAGCTTTTATGAAAGCTGCCGTAGTAGTAAATGATAATGAAACTTTAGATATTGTTGATTTTTTAAAAATAATGGAAGCAGCATTAGAGGGAATTAAACTAAGAGGTAAGGCCACTGTAGGAGAAAAGACAATGGTTGATGCCGTTGTTCCAGCTATTAATGCACTACAAGAAGGCGTAACGTCAAAACTTAATCCTGTTGAAATATTGTTTAATGTTAAAGAAGCTGCAAAAGCTGGAGTTGAATTTACAAAGACAATAGTGGCTACAAAAGGTAGGGCAAGCTATCTTGGGGAAAGAAGCATAGGACATCAAGATCCTGGAGCAACATCAACTTATTTAATATTGAACGTAATTTATGAAGAGGTAAAAAAACTAACAGAATAATTTTTTATAAGGAGAGATAGGAATGGTAGGAATGGTACTAGTATCTCACAGCCTAAAGGTGGCAGAGGGAGTAAAGGAGATTGCAATCCAGATGGCAGAAGGAGTATCAATTGCTGCAGCTGGAGGTACGGAAGATGGGAGAATAGGAACAGATATAAACAAGATAATTAATGCTATAAAAGAAGTTTATTCTGAAGATGGAGTTATAGTTATTTTTGACCTTGGAAGTGCATTTATGAATTCAGACATGGCAACTGAAAGCTTACCTTTGTATATGAAAGGTAAAGTTGAAATACTCGACACAGCTTTTGTTGAAGGGTCAGTTGTTGCGGCTGTTGAATGCAGTATGAATAAAGACATTAATGATATAAAGGATGCATTAAAACCCATGTGTCTTAATAAGATAAGGTAGTAATTTTAAAATAGGTTTAAAAATTACATATTATCTTTTTAAAATCTATAACGCTTTGAACTCGTAACTGAGTTTAGAGCGTTATTTTAACTTGAAGTATAGAAATAACTGCAAACGCATTTAAGATTTAAGTTCTTGAAAATTAACAGTTAATATAGTAATATGAATATAATTAGGAAAATGAAATATAAAAGCTATGCATTTCTGAAAAATAGAGGAGCATACATATGAAAACATTTAAAGTACCAGCAAAAATATTACATGAGGGGAATTCAATAAAATATTTAGAAGAGTTAAAGAGCGATAATGTTTTTATTGTTACCGATAAAGTAATGTTTGAGCTTGGAATGACAAAAGAGATAACGAAAATATTAGACAAGTTATTTATTAAATATGAGGTTTTCTGCAAAGTTGAGCCGGAACCTACTATGGAAATTGTAACAAATGTGCTTAAAAAATTCGTGAGCTTTAAGGCGGATACAATAATTGCTGTTGGAGGTGGTTCTGTAATTGATACCTCAAAGGCAATTATTTATTTTATGGACATGCTAAAAGATAAAGTAGAAGATGAAATTTTGCCAAAACCATTTTTTATAGCAATTCCAACTACTAGTGGAACAGGTTCGGAAGTTACCTCTTACGCTGTTATAACAGATTCGCAGGAAAATAAAAAAATAACATTAAAAGATAATGTAATGTATGCTGATGTAGCTATAATAGATGCGGAGTTTACAAAGACAGTACCATCATTTGTAATGGCAGATACTGCAATGGATGCGTTAACACATGCACTTGAAGCTTTTGTTTCTAATAATGCCTCTGATTGTACAGATGCATTAGCACAAAGTGCCATAGAGAATATATTTGAGCATGTAGTAAGAGTTTATAAAAATGGATTAGATACAATAAGTAGAGAAAAAATTCATATTCCATCATGTATGGCAGGTATTGCCTTTGAAAATGCAAGTCTTGGAATAAATCATAGTTTAGCTCATGCAATTGGAGCGGAATTTAAAATATCCCATGGTAAAGCTAATGCAATATTATTACCATATATCATAGAATTTAATTGTGGATTATTTGATGAAAACGAGTACAATACTTTTGAAACAGCTAAAAAATATGCAAAAATAGCTAATATATTAAGACTTCCAAATTCCGACTTTAAAGAAGGAGTAGTAATGCTTGTTAAGTCATTAAAGGTACTTAATAGTGAGCTCAATATACCACTTACAATAAAAGACTTAGGAATTAAAGAAAGCGTATTTAATGAATCTTTAGATGAGTTATGTGAGAGAGCATTAGATGATTTATGTACCTTAGGAAATCCCAGGAAAGCTACAAAAGAGGAATTGTGCAATATTTTAAAAACTGCATACTTAGGTCATTAATATGGAATGTTAAAAATAATAAAGGTAGAAGCTTTGCAACATTTAATTATGTTTTATAATTGCTCATATGGGGGGGATTAGTGTGCTGAATAATAAAAACCTTGACTTTAAAGATATAATTGACATAACTGTCCTGCAAGATATACAAGACAAATTTGGAATGATTACAGGTGTATCATTTATAACTGTAGACTTTAGATGAAAGCCAATAACAAAAGCATCTAATTTTTGTAGTTTTTGCAACGAATTAAGAAGACTTCCAGAGGGTTTAGAAATTTGTTGTAAATCTGATGCTCATGGAGGACTGGAAGCAGCTATTAGACAAAAGCCATATATGTACAGATGTCCAGCTGGACTAGTAGACTTTTCTGCACCTATAATTGTACAAGGTCAATATATTGGTGCTGTTCTTTGTGGACAAGTAAGAACAGAGAATGACAATTTGCAGAATATATTTGATATGGAACAAAACAAATGTATATGGACTGATAACCCAAAGCTCGTAGAGGCTTATAAGCAGACTACTTATATAGAGTATGAAAAACTTGAGGCTATAGCATCTTTAATTTATACAGTGGTTAATCAACTAGCAGAAAAATCCATGGTTAAGCTCATGGAAAAGGAAATAAACAATAATAACAGTAAGCTGGCAAAAGATAGAAAAACTATTTTAGAATTAGAAAAAGAACTTAAAGCATCAGAATTTAAGACAATTAGAACTCAAATAAATCCTCCTTTTCTATTTAATATACTAAATTCCATAGGAAGATTGGCTTTGATGGAAAAGGCTAAGAAAACTGAGGAAGTAGCTTATACTTTGGCAGAACTTCTAAGATACACTTTGAAAAGTACGGACAAGAAAGTGATACTACAAGAAGATATAGAAAATCTATTAAGATATTTAAAAATCCAAAGTGTAAGATTTGGTGATAAAATAAAATATAATGTTGAAATAGAAGATGAGGTTAAAAAAGTTAAAATACCAGCAATGATACTTCAACCATTTATTGAAAATTCTATAATTCATGGAATTCAACCTAAAGAAAAGAAAGGTCTAGTAAGAATAAGTGCACGCATGATAGACAATGATGCCGTAGTAACTATTGAAGACGACGGGGTAGGTATTAGTAAAAATAAACTTAAGAATCTACTAAATAGTAGGAAATTGAATTCAAATGAATCAGAATCAACATCTAGAGGAATGGGGATATGTAATTTAAATGATAGAATGATATCTTATTATGGAGAAGAATATAAAATTGAAATAGAAAGTAAAGAAAAAATTGGGACTAAAGTTAAAATAAAGATCCCTATCTTGTAAATGAGATACTATCCTGTTAATTATAAATAATGCAATGGGGTTGATAGAGTATGTGTAAAATATTGATTGCAGATGACGAGTATTTAGAAAGAGAAGCCTTGAAAATGATTATAAATAGTGAAATTCAAGGCAAAATTGAATTTATTGAAGCAATAAATGGTAAAGAGGCACTTGAACTTAATTCACGTTTAAATCCGGATATTTTAATTCTAAATATAAAAATACCATTAATTAATGGACTTGAGGTAGCGGAAAAAATAAGAACTAAAGATAAAGATAAGATAATCATCATATTCACAGCTTATGATGATAAGAATTATATTGAAAAAGCTTTGAATATAAAGGTGAATGAATACTTATTAAAACCTGTTAGACCTGAAAAAATAATCGAAGTGTTACAAAAGTATATAACTTCTGATAGATTAATTTGTACAAGCCAAGAAATAGAAAATGCATTAGTGTATATAGAAGAAAGATATAGAGAAAATATTAGCTTAGATGAGGTAGCTAAATATATAAATTTAACTCCTAGTTATGTAAGTAAATTATTTAAGAAAAAATTAGGTGTAAATTTTAACACTTATTTGACTACAAGAAAAATTAATGAAGCCAAAAGAATGCTTAAAGAAGAAAATGAAAACATTAATGAAATTGCTTTTATAGTTGGTTATAATGAACCAAATTATTTCTGTAAAGTATTTAAAAAAATAGAAGGTATAACACCTACGAAGTTTAGACAAAACATTGCATATTAGAATTAAATAGAGATAGGTATAAAGCTTAAATATAAAAGGCATACAAACTATAAAGGATTATGAAAACTTAAAAAGTTTTCATAATCCTTTATAGCGGGTATGCCTTCTTTTTTTACTATGGCTAGAATACGAGATTTGAACATATAAAACATATTCTAAGGAAGTATGAATGTATAAAATAATACGTTTATAGTACAAAAAAGTATCATTATGAATTTACAGTGCATAAAAATACAGTTGCAATGAGTGTAATTGTTTACATACAAATGACTAATAAGTATTAAAAGTGTTTTTAAAATTCTGATAATATTTACTTATAAAAGAAATACGTATTTTTATATATTTACATTTCCTAGTGATAAATATTAAAAATCAAATAGACTTTATGGAGGTGCTTATTTTGAAAGATGAATTAATTGAACAAATCATGTCAGAAGTAATGAAGAGTATGGGGAAAAGTGATGAAAAATTAGAAGCAAATGAGGTTAAAGAAAACGTTTTAGAGGAACTTACTAAGAAAGAAGTGGAAAGTTCTACTAGTAAAAAATGTGGACTTACAGAATTTGTTGGTACTGCTATAGGCGATACAATAGGTCTAGTAATTGCAAATGTTGATTCCGCATTACATGAGTCAATGAACATTGATAAGAAATATAGAAGCATTGGAATTATTGGAGGAAGAACAGGTGCTGGCCCTCAAATAATGGCTGCAGATGAAGCTGTTAAGTCAACTAATACAGAGATAATAGCTGTTGAACTTCCAAGAGATACCAAAGGTGGAGCTGGACATGGTAGTTTAATAATATTCGGTGCAGATGATGTTTCTGACGCAAGGCGAGCAGTAGAAATTACTTTAAAAGAATTAGATAGAACATTTGGAGATGTTTATGGAAATGATGCAGGACACATAGAGCTTCAATATACTGCAAGGGCAAGTTATGCTTGTAACAAAGCTTTTGGAGCACCAATTGGTAAAGCTTTTGGAGTAATTGTAGGAGCACCAGCTGCTATTGGAGTACTTATTGCAGATACAGCAGTCAAAGCTGCTAGTGTTGATATAGTTGGATTTTGTTCCCCAGCACATGGTACAAGCTTTAGTAATGAATGTACTACTTTAATCAGTGGAGATTCTGGAGCTGTTAGGGAAGCGGTAATTGCAGCGAGAGAAGTTGGAATACAAGTGCTTGGAACGTTAGGCGAAGCTCCACAATCAACAACAACTCCTTATATTTAACATAATAAAAGAGTTAAAGAATTGAAAATAGCTTAGTTAATAATAAATTATTTTAAGGGAGGAAATTTTAATATGTACGTTTTACAATCAGGATTTAGTAAACCTACAAAGAGGATAGAGGAATTAAAGGAACAAATACTTACAGCAGTTCCATGCATTGAAGTTGATAGAGCGTTATTAATAACAGCTTCATTTAAAGAGACAGAAGGGCAATCTGCAATAGTTCGTAGAGCTAAAGCACTTGAAAAGATATTAAATGAAATTCCTATTATCATAAGAGATCAAGAACTAGTGGTTGGAAGTTTGACTCAAAACGCAAGATCATCTCAAATTTATCCTGAGTTTTCAAATAAATGGATTAAAGATGAACTTGAAACTGTAGGAAAGAGAAAAGGAGATTCATTCCAAATTACTGAAAAGGCAAAAGAACAACTTACAGAAGTATTTGAGTATTGGGAAGGTAAAACTACTAATGAACTAGCTACATCTTATATGTATCCAGAAACCATTGAGGCAATGAATGAAAACGTATTTACAGTTGCTAACTATTATTTTAATGGAGTAGGACATGTATCTGTAGATTATGCAAAGGTTTTAACAAAAGGATATAAGGGTACTATTGAAGAAGTTGAATTAGCAATTAAAGATGCTGATAAAGAAAACCCTGAATACATTAAGAAAAAAATATTTTGGGATTCTGTAATAGTTTCTTGTAAGGCTGTTATAAATTATGCCCATAGATATGCAAAGCTCGCAAGAGAGATGGCTTCAAAAGAATCTAATTCGGTTCGTGCTAAGGAATTATTACAAATAGCTAAAAATTGTGAAACAGTACCTGAAAACGGAGCAACTAATTTTTATGAAGCTTGCCAATCATTTTGGTTCGTTCATGCAATTATAAATATAGAATCAAATGGACATTCTATTTCTCCAACTAGATTTGACCAATATATGTATCCATATTATGAGATGGAATTAAATTCAGGGAATTTTGATATAGATAAAGTTCAAGAACTTATTGATTGTGTATGGGTTAAATTAAATGATCTTAATAAAGTTCGAGATGAAGTATCAACAAAGGCATTTGGTGGATATCCAATGTTCCAAAACCTATGCGTAGGTGGACAAACTAGAGAGGGCAAAGATGCAACAAATGATTTATCCTATATGTGCATGGATGCTACAGCTCATGTAAGTTTATCAGCTCCATCATTTTCAGTAAGAATATGGAATAAAACTCCTAATGAATTTTTATTAAGAAGTTGTGAACTAAGTAGACTCGGACTTGGCATGCCAGCATTCTATAGTGATGAAGTTATTATTGCTGCATTAGTCAATAGAGGACTCACAATTCAAGATGCCAGAGAGTATGGAGTTATTGGTTGTGTTGAACCTCAAAAACCAGGTAAAACAGAGGGATGGCATGATTCAGGTTTCTTTAACTTAGCAAGGCTTCTTGAAGTAACTATAAATAATGGTATGAGTAATGGAAAACAAATTGGACCTAAGAGTGGAGAATTTGTAGAATTTAAGTCAATTGAAGAAGTTGTTGAGGCTTACCAAAAACAAATGGAATACTTTGTTTATCAATTATCAGTTGCAGACAATTGTGTTGATATTGCTCACGGAGAGAGAGCTCCATTACCATTCGTATCATGTATGGTGGATGACTGTATTTCTGCTGGTAAATCACTTCAAGAAGGTGGAGCACATTACAACTTTACAGGACCTCAAGGTGTTGGTGTTGCGAATGTAGGAGATTCTTTTGCAGCTATTAAAAAGCTTGTATTTGACACTAAAGCAATAACTTTATCACAATTGAAAGAAGGTCTTGACACTAACTTTGGTGAAGGCGAAACTGCTGAATGTACTAGCGGTAGTGAAGAAGATTTAACATATAAATTAATTATGGCTGAAGTTAAAAAAGTATTATTTGAAAATGATCAAATATCTGCAGACAAGATAAAGGAATCAGTAAATATCAATTTAAATGAGACTTTAAAAAACAAAGCTTCAAAGCTTGACCTTGAGGATTTAAGGCAAATGTTAATTCATAGAGCCCCTAAGTTTGGTAATGATATTGATGAAGTTGATGAACTTGCAAGACAAGGAGCACTTATTTACTGTAGAGAAGTTGAAAAACATAGAAATCCAAGAGGTGGTACTTTCCATGCAGGATTATATCCAGCATCAATAAACGTTCTATTTGGTGATCTTGTTGGAGCGACACCGGATGGTAGAAAAGCACATGAAGCGTTGGCTGATGGCGTATCTCCAGTTACAGGTGCTGATAGTAATGGACCAACTGCTGCTATAAATTCAGTAGCTAAATTAGATCATTTTATTGCATCTAATGGTACTTTATTAAATCAAAAATTCCATCCAGGTTCAATTCAGGGAAGTGCAGGACTCGATAATTTAGCATCACTTGTTAGAAGCTTTTTCGATCAAAAGGGTATGCATGTACAATTTAATGTAATTGATAAGGAAACTCTTGTCCTAGCGCAAGAAAGTCCAACTAAATATAGAGATTTAGTAGTTCGCGTTGCTGGATATAGTGCACAATTTATCTCTTTAGATAAAGCAATTCAAGATGATATTATAAAAAGAACAGAACAAACTTTTTAAATATAAGATTCAAGTATTTCTAAAAGGAGGAAAAGTTGATGCTGATAAAAGGAATTAACTATAAACAAAGTGGCACAATTTTCAATATGCAGCGCTTTTCTATTCATGATGGACCAGGTGTTAGAACAATAGTGTTTTTTAAAGGATGTACTTTAAATTGTGATTGGTGTAGTAATCCAGAATCCCAAGATCCTTTTATTCAAATTATGTTTAATGAAAAGAATTGTACTGGGTGTGGAAAATGTGTAAAAGGATGTCCTGTAGGCGCAATTGATAAAAATCGACCTGGAAGAATAGACAGAGATGAGTGTATAGGGTGTGGAACTTGTGCTGACAATTGTTATCCAGGAGGTTTTACGAAATCTGGAGAAGAAACTACAGTGGAAAAGGTAATAACTGAACTTAAAAAAGAAACTGTTCAATACAGGCGCTCGGGAGGTGGAGTTACATTATCCGGAGGAGAATCACTTATGCAACCAGAATTTGCAATTGAACTATTAAAAGCTTGCAAAGCAATGGGATGGCATACAGCAATAGAAACTACTGCATATGCCAGTGCTCAGGTGATAGATAGGATTATTCCCTTTGTTGATTTAGTACTTTTAGATATAAAACATTTAGATAATGAAAAACATAAAAAATATGTTCATGTAAGTAATGAGCAAATAATTGAAAATGCTAAAAGAATATCAACATTAGGTAAAGAGCTCATCATAAGAGTACCTGTTGTTCCAGAATTTAATTGCGATGAAACTAGCATAACGGATATTGCAAAGTTTGCGAAAAGTTTAAATGGAGTAGAGCGGTTAGATTTATTACCATATCATAAGCTTGGAGCCAATAAGTATGAGAACTTAGGACGAGATTACACAATGGGTAAGGTCATTAATACACCTGATGAGGATACTATGAATAAGTTCAAAAAAATAGTAGAAGGATTTGGTCTTGAATGTACTATTGGAGGCTGAAGATAATTCCAAAGCTTAGTCAAAAGTGAGGGAGGTGGGGAGGCTATGATTAAACTTTCATTAGGTATTATAGAGACGGTTGGGCTTGTGGCAGCAATTGCCGCAGCGGATGTTGCACTTAAAACTGCAAATGTTTATCTTATAGGTTATGAGATATCAAAAGGAGATGGACTCGTTACCGTGAAAATACAAGGTGATGTTTCAGCTGTAAATGCAGCAATAAAATCTGCAAAAGTATCTGCTGCAAAAGTAAATACTGTCTTAAGTACAACTGTTATTGCTAGGCCGGATGAGAAATTGGTCAAGTTGATAATTACAGATGAGACGGTAGGATTAGAAAGATCAAATGAAAACTTACAGAAAGATAAACCTTCTGTAAAAGAAGAAATTAATATAGAAGATACTTACGAGGTATCAGAGGAAATAGATAAAATAGATAAAATAAATATCGAGGATATAGATAAATCAGAGGAAATAGATGAAATAAATATCCAGGATATAGAAGAAACAAAGGCAACTTGTAATTTATGTATGGATCCAGCGTGTCCTAGAAAAAAAGGTGATCCTAGGAATGCTTGCATCCATCATAACTAAATAAAATTAAGAGGAGGATTTCATTATGAATGATGCATTAGGAATGATAGAAACAAAAGGTTTAGTTGGAGCAATAGAGGCAGCAGATGCAATGGTAAAAAGTGCAAATGTAAATTTAATAGGATATGAAAAGATAGGATCAGGACTAGTAACTGTAATGGTAAGAGGAGATGTTGGTGCAGTAAAGGCGGCAACAGATGCAGGTGCTGCTGCAGCAAGAAATGTAGGAGAAGTAGTATCAATTCATGTAATTCCAAGGCCTCATGGTGACACAGAAAGTATTTTACCTAAGACACTTACAGTATAGTTAACAAATAGAAACTAATAAATGATTAGAGGAGGATTTTTTATGAAAGATGCATTAGGAATGATAGAAACTAAGGGATTAGTTGGGGCAATAGAGGCAGCAGATGCAATGGTTAAAAGCGCAAATGTAAATTTGATAGGATATGAGAAGATAGGATCTGGACTAGTAACTGTAATGGTAAGAGGAGATGTTGGTGCAGTAAAGGCAGCAACAGATGCTGGCGCTGCAGCAGCAGAAAAAGTTGGAGAAGTGGTATCAGTTCATGTAATTCCTAGACCACATATTGATACAGAAAAAATATTGCCAAAGACACTTGCATAGTAGTTAATACTAAGTTATAACATATAATGCACGATTTAAAAGTGGAGATCTACTAAATTTTAATTCATAAATTATGTAGAAATTCAATTTTGATTGTGCATTATAAATTATACAGTGATTAAATAATATAGTTTTTATAAAGGAGAATTTTCACATGGCTAAGGAACCTATAGATATAGATAAAGTTGTACTACAAGTGATAGATGAAGTTAGAAGACAACTTAAAAAGACTGATGATGAATTAATTCCTGTAGGCGTGTCGAATAAACACATTCATCTTAGCCTTCATGATTTAGAAATATTATTTGGAAAAGGATACGAATTAACTAAAACAAAAGATCTTCAACCAGGTCAATATGCTTCAAAGGAAACTGTTGAAGTAATTGGAACTAAAGGATCATTTAACAAAATAACAATACTTGGACCAACAAGAACTGAAACTCAATTAGAAATTTCAATTTCAGATAGTTTTACACTTGGTGTGGATGCACAAATTAGAGAATCAGGAAATATTAAGGGCACTCCTGGAATATTTTTAAGAGGACCAAAAGGCGAAGTTAGGATAAATAGTGGTGTAATTGTGGCTTCAAGGCATATTCATTTATCTTCGAGTTATGCAAACAAATACGGATATAAAGATGGAGAACTAGTATCTGTAACAACTAGCGGTGCTAGGAAAATTACGTTCCATAATGTAACTTTGAGGGTATCTGATAATTTTAGACCAGAAATTCATATCGATGTAGAAGAAACTAATGCATCAGGACTTAAGAATGGAGATGCTATAAAGATTTCAAGAGAGGTGGTTTAAAAGGTAATGAGTTTAGAAGACGCTAATAAAAATCTTGAGATTTTTCAAAATTTAATAGACCTCGAAAAATGCGGAAATTTTAAAGGTAATCTAAAAGTTGGTGTAGACCTTGGAACTGCAAATATCGTAATATCAGTTGTCGATGAAGATAATAAACCAATAGCAGGAGCTTCAAGCCCAGCCACAGTTATTAAAGATGGACTTGTTGTAGATTTTATGGGAGCTGTTGAAATAGTAAGAGATCTTAAGTCAAAGGTAGAAACAATACTCGGCCAAAAGATAACCTGCGCTTCTTGCGCTATTCCACCAGGGATAGATCCTGCCGATGCGAAAACTATAGCAAATGTACTTGGTTCTTGTGAGATTGATGTTGTAAATATACTGGATGAACCAACCGCTGCAGCCTTGGTACTTGGAATTCTTGATGGCGCTGTTGTAGATGCTGGTGGAGGAACTACAGGAGTTAGCATTTTAAAGGACGGAAAAGTATTATACACTGCTGATGAACCAACTGGAGGCATCCATATGAGTTTGGTTATAGCGGGGAATTATAAAATACCTGTTGAGGATGCTGAAATACTTAAGAAAGATATTAAAAAAGAAAAAGATAATTCTATGTTAGTAAGGCCTGTAGTTGAGAAAATGGCACACATTGTAAAAAGACACCTCAATGGATATGAAGTGAAGAAAATATATGTAGTAGGTGGTGCCTGTAGTTTTAAAGATTTTGAAGAAGTATTTGAGAGTGTTACAGGTGTAGAAACTGTAAAACCTAAGAGGCCACTTTTAGTTACACCCTTAGGAATTGCAATGGGATCTATTTAGTGAGGTGATAACTATGGATTTAGAAATGCTTGTTAAGCTGATTACAGAACAGGTATTATTAAAAATTGGTAATGAAAATAATAAAAAAGTACTTGTGATTTTCACGGGTTCAACAATTGGACTAGAAGAAAGTTTAAGCGAATTAAAAAAATTAAAAGAACATGGTTTCAAGATGAAAGCAGTACTATCGGAATTTTCAGAAAACATAGTGGATATGAGCGTATTAAATGAATTATTTGATAAAGAAGATATCTATATTGATGATAAATGTAATTATAATGAGGAAATTTATAATGAAAATTTTGACCTTCTCATAGGAGCAAATTTAACAGTAAACACTTTATCAAAAGTAGCACTAGGAATATGTGATACACTTCCGACTAGGTTAATATCAAAATGCATTCTCAGTGGAACTGAAATAATAGCCGTTAAAGATGCATGTGATTTAGATAACTTGAATGGAAAAAAAGTTGGATATAAAAATATACCTCCTGCATTTGTTAATATGATTAAAGGATATTTAGATAGATTAGAATCATTTGGCATAAAACTTCTAAATTCAAATAATGTTTTTGAATATGCTACAAATAGAGTAGATAAAGTTGAAAATTGTAATAATGCCGAAGTTGAAATAAATAAGAAAATAATTTCTAGAGAAGATATTGCACTAAATAGTAAAAGCAAGAAGATATTAGTTCCGAAAATTTCCATAATAACATCTCTGGCAAAAGATCTATGTGATGAAAAAGGAATAAAAATAATAAAAAGGTAGGTATATATATGTATTTAGCAAAAGTTGTTGGATTAGTAGTTGCTACAACTAAAAATGAAAAGCTCATAGGAAAGAAAATACTTATAGTAGAAGCAATTAGTACAGACTATATGCCCCTTGGAACTAGAGAAGTTGCAATAGACACTGTAGGAGCAGGTAAAGGAGAAATTGTACTTGTAACTAGTGGGAGTGGTGCATCAAAAGTATTTGATGAAGGTAATAGTCCCATAGACAGAGCTATAGTGGCGATTATAGACAATATTGATGTTACCGATTAATTAAGACCAAATGAGAGGAGAAAAGTTATAATGAATGATTATAATGTTTTAGACATAGAGAAAATGGTTAAAAGTATAGTAAAAGATTTGAAAATGGAAAAGGGTAAATTAAAGGAAGATGAATCAAAAGATGATGAGGTAGATAGCTTTGGTATATTCGAAGATATGAATGAGGCTATTAAGGCGGCAGCTCAGGCGCAAACATTATATTTAAGATATAGTTTGAAAAAAAGAAGTGAAATAGTCAATTCCATAAGGGTAGATCTTCTAAAAAATATCGAGCAGCTAAGTAAAATGGGTGCTGAAGAAACTGGTATGGGAAGATATGAAGATAAAATTTTGAAAAATAAGCTTGCTATTGAAAAAAGTCCAGGAATAGAAGATTTGAAACCAGAAGTTGATACTGGTGATGGTGGGCTTACTCTTTATGAGATGTCTCCATTTGGAGTTGTAGGAGCCATAACACCTTCAACAAATCCTACAGAAACTATAATATGTAATTCTATAGGAATGCTTGCGGCCGGAAATTCAGTGGTGTTTTCACCTCATCCATCAGCGAAAAATGTTACTGTACTTATAGTGAAAATTATAAATAAGGCTATTGAAAAAGTAGATGGTCCCAAAAATCTTGTTGTTACTATAAAAGCACCAAGTATAGAAAGTACTAATTTAATGCTTGCTCATGAAAAGGTAAATATGATTTGTGCAACAGGTGGACCAGGAATAGTTAAAATAGCACTATCTTCAGGTAAAAAAGCAATTGGAGCAGGAGCTGGAAATCCACCAGTAGTTGTTGATGAAACTGCAGATATTGAAAAAGCAGCTATAGATATTGTTGATGGGTGTAGTTTTGATAATAACGTTCCTTGTATAGCCGAAAAAGAAGTTATAGTAGTTGACAAGGTGGCAGATAAGTTAATGGAATGTATGTCGAATTATTGTGCAATGAAAATAACAGATATCAATTTACTTAATAAGTTGGAAAAATTAGTTTTAAATGAAAAAGGGAAAATAAACAAAAAATTTGTTGGGAAAAATGCTGATTACATCATGGAGCATTTAGGAATGAAAATTGATCCTAGAATAAGAGTGATATTTGCAGAAGTAGATAAGGATCACCCATTTGCGGTAGAAGAACTTATGATGCCAATACTTCCTATTATAAGAGTTGCAAACGTTGATAAAGCCATAGAACTTGCTATTAAACTAGAAAATGGTAATAGACATACAGCTGTAATGCATTCTAAAAATATAGATAATTTAAGTAAATTTGCAAAGGAAGTTCAAACTACAATCTTTGTTAAAAATGCACCTTCTTATGCAGGAATAGGATTTGGAACAGAGGGACACTCAACGTTTACTATTGCAGGACCAACAGGAGAAGGATTAACTTCTGCAAAGACATTCACAAGAAAGAGAAGATGTGTTTTAGCTGATACTTTTTCAATTAAATAAATCTTTGCAAAAATATTACTTACAATAGAGAGATCTTAACTTTAAGGAGGGTTTAATATGGAGTTATTAGAGCAAATATACAAGGCGGGGGTTGTGGGGGCAGGTGGCGCAGGTTTCCCTACGCATATTAAACTAAAATGTAAAGTTGAATATCTCTTAGTTAACGCAGCTGAATGTGAGCCACTCATTGAAACAGACAAATACATTATGAGGCATAATGCGGATGAAATAATTAAAGCTCTTGATGTTATGGCAACACTTGTAGATGCTGATAAAGTCATAATTGCAATTAAAGAGAAATACAAAAATGAAATAAGCAGTCTTCAAACTGCAATAGAAAAGAATAATTCAAGGGTTGAATTCTTTTACCTTAAAAGTATTTATCCTGCTGGTGATGAGCAAGTCATAGTATATGAAGTCACTGGCAGAATAATTCCACCTGGAGGAATTCCACTAAATGTTTCTGCAGTAGTGTCAAATGTAGCAACAGTGAAAAGTATTTACGATGCAATGATGGGTAAAAGTGTTACAGACAAAGTTGTGACTGTAACAGGTGAGGTAGGAAACCCAAGTATACTTTTAGTTCCAATTGGAACTCCTGTTTTAAAATGCATTGAAGCTGCGGGTGGACTAAAAAATAAAGATTATTGTGTTATTATGGGCGGTCCTATGATGGGCAAAATATTAAGCCATGATGAAGTAAAGCAGAGAAGCATAACTAAAACTGATGGTGGAATAATTGTACTGCCTAAGGACCATTACATTAAAGAAAGAAAAGAAGTATCACTACAACATATTATTAATCAAGCAAAATCTGCATGCATTCAGTGTCAATACTGCACACAAATGTGTCCAAGGTATTTGCTTGGGCACCCACTAAGACCGCACAAAATCATGAGAGCAATTTCAATGTAAGAGGATATGACGCAGGAAGTTTTTCGTAGTGCGCTAATATGCTGTGAATGTGGAATATGTGAGATGTATGCATGCCCTATGGGTATGTCACCTAGGCAAATAAACATAATGGTTAAAGATAAGTTAAGACAAAAGGGAGTTAAATTTAAGACCGACGAGCAAATAACTCTAAGTGAAGAAAGAGATAACAGGCAAATACCAGTTTCAAGGCTTGTACAAAGACTTAACTTGGGTAAATACTCAGAAATTAAATTTGTTGATAAAGCTATTGTGGTTGTGGCTCGTAAAGTCAACATACCACTTAAACAACATATAGGTAAACCTGCTAAAGTCGTTGTATCAGTGGGTGATGTGGTTAGCAAAGGACAATTCATTGGTGGAATAAACTTACAAGATATGGGAGCTAATATTCATGCAAGCATTGATGGAAAAGTAACAGACATATCTGAGAATATAGTTATTGAAAGTAGTGAGGTGATATCATGATTAGATCAATAGCCCTAATAGAGCTTAATAGCATAGCAAGGGGAATTGGAACAGCGGATGCAATGCTTAAGTCTGCTGATGTAAGACTCATATTTTCAAAACCTGTTTGCTGTGGGAAATTTATAATACTAGTTACTGGAGAAGTTGCGGCAGTAAAAGTTGCAAAGGAATCAGGTGTTAATTATGGTGGTCAATATGTAGTTGATGACATCTTAATTTCGAGTGTTCACCCAGATGTTATTAAAGCTATTAATTGTAATGAGACAATAGATAAAGTAGATGCGCTTGGAATAATAGAATTTTTCTCTATTGCGGCGTCAGTTATCGCTGCCGATGCAGCTGCAAAATCAGCTCAGGTTAAGTTAATTGAAGTAAGACTTGGAATGGGAATTGGTGGTAAATATTATTTAACTTTAACTGGTGACATAAGTTCAGTTAAAGCTGCAGTTGAGGTCGGTGCAAATGCAGTAGCACATACAGGGATGCTACTTAATAAAGAAGTTATTGCAGCACCAATAAAAGAAATATTTAATAATTTATTATAATCTAGAATTAATATTTAAAAAGGGGTGTATAATATGTCAATTTATTTAGCTGAATTTTTGGGAACTGCAATACTCATATTCCTAGGAGATGGGGCAGTAGCAAATATGGTTCTTAATAAATCTAAAGCAAACGGTGGTGGTTGGATTTCAATAACAACAGGATGGGCACTGGCCGTTGCCATTCCAGTATTTATTTTCGGAAGCATATCAGGAGCACATTTCAATCCTGCTTTAACTCTAGGATTTGCAGTAATTGGAAAATTCGCTTGGGCTAAGGTTCCCGGCTATATTCTAGCCCAAGTACTAGGGGGTATATTCGGTGGTTCACTAGTATACCTTTTCTTCCAAAAACATTTTGATGCAACTGAAGATGCAGATGCTAAAAGAGATGTCTTCTGTACATCACCTGCAATAAAGGGTAATCTTAATAATTTTCTTTGTGAGTTTATGGCTACATTTATATTTATATTTGCACTACTCGGAGTAGGAAATACAAAGATGGTTAATGGATTTGCACCACTAATTGTAGGTGGAATAATATTGTCAATGGGGTTATCACTCGGTGGAACAACTGGATATGCAATAAACCCTGCTAGAGATTTAGGACCAAGAATAGCGCATTACTTAATGCCAATAAAAAATAAAGAAGGTTCGAATTGGTGGTATGCATGGATTCCAGTATTAGGACCAATATGTGGTGGCATAGCTGCTGCACTATTTTTTAAAGCAATATTTTAATATTATAAATATTTAAACAGAGTAACCTCAGCAACCTGTGTTGAAATATAACAATAGAACCTTTAGGTTTCATTAATGCGGCATCTGGCTATGGTTATTCCTCTAATCTAAAATTTTCAAAAAAACCAATAATGATTAACTAATTTATAGTTAATCATTATTGGTTTTTTGTTTTTTATTCTACTAAAATGTAAATATTATTTTTTACATTTCAATATATTGAATATAGCTATCATAGCTACTATAAATATAATAATAAATTTCACATCACTCAACCATATCAAATTAGTTTTTCTTTGTACTATATCTAAAAATACAAACATAGTAACGCAAACAATCATTAATATAACAATTATTTTATTCATAAATATATCCTTTCTTATAATCTTATTTTTATCTAATATGGGGGGGGGTAGTAACTGAAATGAAAAGGGGAGATTTATTATGAGTTTACCAAATAGTTCAAAAGTTACATTCTGTAAACGAGGTGTTTGCTATTCTTGGAATGATTGGGTTCTTACTGGATCAGGCGTAGATATTGGTGTATAATAAAATTTTAAATTTAAAGTAGTTTCCAAATATAATGTATAATTGTCTATCCCATTCTCATAGTAATATCCAATTTTCAACTTAAAAAATATTTTATACTACATAGTATTAATAGTACGCCAAATATTCTTCTTATATAGATACTCCACTTGAAAAGTAACATGCCGCCTAATGAGTTAGACGAAAATAAATGATAAAAACCAACAAAAAATAGTATTGTATACAAATAAGAAGGGTAAAGCCTCATAGATATATTTTTTTTATAAACAAGTAATCCAATAAGAGCTATACAAAGAATAAAATAAAAAGAAACTAATTTTTTTTTGTATTGCGATTTAATAGTTATTCACCTCCGTATGCTAATTGTAATATTTTCAATTAAATATCATCTTTCAAAATCAAGTATTACAAATTGTTTAGATCAATTTACTTAGTATATTTCTAACTCTATTGAGTTACAACATAGACTGGATTGGTGGTTTAAACCCAATGAGATATTCAAATATAGAAGTTCAAACATGATTATAATAATATAATTTTCATGCTCAACGGATATATAGAAAACAATGATTAATGATAATATAAATATATCTCTAGAAATTTTAAATGATATAAATTCAGATTCTATAGACCACTTAGATCTATGTAGAATTATAGGAATACTTTTAGATAATGCTCATGAGGCTGCTAAAACAGTAGTGAAAAAAACATGGCAAACAGTGGTCTGGCGGAAATAAGGTACCAGTTAAAATTGAATGGTCATCGCATAAAGTATAATAAATTAAAATATATTAGTTAATCTTATCTTTTCTAATAATATACAATTTAATCATAATAATAATGATAATAAATATTATATAAAGAAAAATAACAAAAAATACCGTGGTGTAAAATTTACTAATATTCATGGGCCGCCCATTAATAATTGAGAGTAATTATAGTCTATCATAGTAGTTAGAAAGCAATAAATATATATAAAAACTAAATAAAATAAAGTTGAAAACAATAGTTATAAAATGAAGCTTTTTCAAATCTTCCACGCTCGCTCCTATCCTATTTTTAAAAGTTTGTTCTTTGTGGACTAAAAGGCCCTTAGTTGGAACATTGTGAATTAGGGCATGCTGTTAAAAACACCAAGTAAATATCCTATGCCTAAAATAATAGGAAGCTTGGTAAAATTCATAAACAGAACTTCTAATCCATATCTTACTTCAACACTTCTTAGAAATTGCATGGAGAATTATTAAAATGATTCATAAAACTTTTTTATAAACTCTATATCCAATTCTTTATTTACTACTCTATATGGGCCATAAAAACCATAGTTACTTTTAATTATTAAATATTTCTTTCCAATTATTACAAATGTAATAATTGCATCATTAGAATCTTTAATCCTACAAGCATAAAACTCTTCATTATCAAGTTCTCTAGTACCTTTCCAGGGAATTCTAATATATTTATATTCCTTTATTAAGTCAATTAATTTCTGAATTTTATCAGGGTCATAACTTTCAATTTCAGTACCATTATCAAGTATTGAATATTTATGATTAATGTTTAAATATACAGGCTTTAATTCATCAATATTTTTTACACCCAGTATTCTATAAATATCTCTTGGCCAAAATATAAACGATATTAAAACGATAAAAATCATTAATCCTATGAAACATATCTTTCTTATTTTCAAAAAATCCCTCCTAATATTAATATTAAAATCATCATGAATCATTAGCTTTTTATATAATATACATTTCTATTATACTATAATTAACTTATTAAGAAAATTATTGATGTAACCATACTTATAATTTTTAGTTGTTTTCTTATTAAAGAATCTAGATAAGGCTACTTGTCCTAAAATCCAAAGATAGATATATGGATCCAAATATCATAACCAGCATAGATAAGACACATTTATAGTTTTTTCTAGCATGTATCCCTCCTGCAAACATTCTTATATATAACTCGCTACTTTCATACTGAATTTTTCTGATATTTTCATATCCGTCTACTTCCTTGTAATTTCTTAGTTCCTATTATTAAATTTAAAGGATAAGTAAAACAATGTCAACCCAAATAGGTTGAATGAATCATTTAATGATAACTAACCATTTAACAACGAAAATGTTCTGTTCAAGTGAAGTGTATTTATTTAACCAATGATAATCTTTATTATTACATTTAGGGTGTTTTTGCCTATCCCCCCGAAAAGGTATATTAACATCTTAATATGAGACAAAGTTAGCAATACCAATGACTTCTTAGAAGGAACTTAGATTACCGTTTAATTCCTGTTGGTGTAATATTCTTAAAAGTTCAGGCTATAAAATATCGTCACTATTTTATCTTAACGAAATAAATCAATATCAACATTTTTCTAAAACATAGTCTTAATCTAAGGAATATGATAATAGGAGCGAATTATATTGGAAAATAAAAGAAAAGTACATTTCATGGGTATATGCGGAAGCTTCAATTTAAAAGGCCTATGGAGTGGACTTAAAGGGTTATTTGGCCAAGGTAAACTCAGTTAGTGGTGAATTGAGTGAGCTATATTTAAGATTGCTTCGTGTATATTAGTGTGGGGATTGATTAAGGGAATGCCAAAGCAATTTACCAAGGATAAACTTTTTAATACTGGGATTTAAACATCTGAGAATTATTTTATAATCTATTTTGTATTATTAGCAAGCAATAGCTAAAACCTATTGCTCGCTATTTTATTTTTTTGCCTTTTTTATATACGTTTTACCTTAGTAATAGTATAATTAATTAAAATTTAAATTTACGAGGTGTGATATGACAACAAAGCGTATAATTATTGGTATTTCTATTTTATTAGCTATTATTTTTATAGGTATTTTTATACATGAAAATTATAATATAGATACTAGCTCAGGAGAAATAAATATAGTTAAAAAAAGCAAATATGATGCATCAAAGGAAATTAAAAAGGCAATAAACACATTTAGTATTAGTAAAAAGGTTGAGGTTATATCAAATATTAATACATCATCAAATATAGTAGCATTGTCATTTGAAGGACTTAGTAATAAAAATACTATAGATAAAATAATACATATGCTAGACCAATATGAAACTAAAGCAACATTTTTTATTCCTGGAATTAAGGCAGCAGAGGATTCTAGTATAGTTGAAATAATTGAAAAAGGTGGACATGATATCGGAAGTGGTACCCTTTCTTCCACTAAGAATATGGAAAAGTTATCTAAAGAGGATTTAATCACTGATTTTTGCAGCACTAATAAAATCTTAAAATCTATAACTGGAAAAAATCCTGTTTTACTAAAATGTAGCTCTACAATTTATAACCCTAATATCTTAGCAGCAGCTTATGCGTCAGGGAATAAGTATGTTGTTTCTAGTAACCACTATTTAAGTTATCAGAGTTTTAAGAATTATGGTGAAGCGTATGGTTATATAAGTAATTTAGAAAAAGGAACAATAATATCTATTAAATTAGATGGAGTTCTTGATAAATTTGAGTATGGAGAAAAGAATGAAGAAGAGAAACCTGCAATAGATAAGCAGGCTGGTATAGATCAGGGAAAAGATAAAGTGGAAGAAGAAGCTACTATTATTCAAATAGTAGAATGGATTCTGAAATCTATAGATGAACAAAACAAAACTGTTATAAAAGCAGCAGAACTTCCCAATGCTATAGAAAATAGTAAACCTCACATAGATGATGAAAGCAATGAAGTTCAAAATAATGTAAAACCAGTAAATGATGAATATACTGAAAATAATAAGAATACGCAGAACAATACAATAGACAACAAAGTAGTTAAAAATGACAAAGATTCAGTTGATTTTAAAGAATTATTAGGAAAAAACAATAAAAAACTTGTTCCTGTAATTTCGAAAGTTTATACAACGCAAAGGTCATTAGCATACACATTTAGGGGATTAGGTAATGAAACTAGTTTAGATAAAGTATTGAAAACTCTTGAAAAGATTAATGCTAAGGGAACATTCTTTGTAACAAAAGACGAAATATTAAATTATCCAGACAGAATAAATAAAATAGTAAGTAAGGGTCATGAAATTGGAAATGGGGGAATAACAACTAGTTCCGATTTATTAAGTAAGAGTGCAGAAGAAATTTGCAGAGAAATATATGAAGTGGATAAATTATTAAAAGAAAAAGGATTAATTACAAATGCATATATGGCAGGATTCGGGTATGCAGATGATGAGATTCAGGAAGCAATGTCTACAATGAAAATCATTCCTTCTTTTAAAAATTACGAATTATTTACCTACTCAATGTCACCAATTATTTCTAAATATAAAGATATGAATGCAGCAGAAATTACTGCTAGTTATTTCGATGTAAATTCATATGTATCACTCCAAAAAGGGGAAATAGTCTATTTTAGATTGGATTCAGATTTATTTGAAAATGATGATACTATTCCTAATTTAATTGAACTTGTAACTAAAAATTATGTTCAAAATGGGTATGTTAATAAATACAATAAAGAATTACAATCATATGATTTAGTTCAAAAGCCATTAGGATATTTAGTAGTGAGATTAAGCGATTTGCAAAAGACTATTGAAACATCATCAAAGTTTGGTAGATACGATATTATAAAAGATCCAATTCCATTGAGCAAAAGATCACTTGAAGATGCAATAAGTATGATAAAAACTAATTATATAGGTAATGAATATGTAGATTTAAGTGACTTTAATGAAGAGGAAAAATTATCTCTTGATAAAAGCGGAACCATTGATACAAATGGTGAAAATGTTATATTCTTTACCTTTGACGATTGGGGAGGGGACCCAATTATTAATGAAATATTAGATGTATTAAATAAACATAAAGTAAATGCAGGCTTCTTTGTAGTAGCAAAATATACAGATATTAATAGTGAGATATCAAATACTAACCCAAACCTACTTAGAACCATTGCAATAAACGGACATGATATAGGAAGTCATAATTATAATCATGAAATTTTAGAGACTGATAAACAAGAGCTTGAAGCTTCCTTAATTAAATCTTATGCTGTTATGGCTAAAGTAATAGGGGATTTACATTCATTAAGACCATATTTTAGACCACCTACTTTACTTTTAAAAAGAGATGGGTTAAATGCTGTATTTGAAAGTGGTTATAAATATTCTATTAGTGGAAATATTTCAACTCATGACTATGAAAAGACTTCTGCACAGGAAATTGTTAATTATATAGAAGGTGGACTAGTTAAAGGAAAGGGGAATGTAGTTGTAATGCATATGAATGATCAAAGCTATTACACTGCAGAAGCTGTAGACATATTCTTAACTAACAATGAAAAAGGATTATATGGAGAAAAATATAAAGTTGCAAAGTTAAGTGATTATTTGGAAAAATAATGATAATCTTGTGAACGTGCCTTAATATGTTGAATGAGGAGTTTGAAGGATGAAGGTTAAATATAATAAGCTAAAGAATAATCAAGGCAAAGATGGGGATGTTCTTTTAAATCCCCTCAGGGATAGAAGATCATTTTCAAATGTTCCTGATAAAGAAGCTATAAGAAATAATGTTGATCGTAGAGGCGAAAAGTTACTAGAGGATTGCATAGGTGAATGTGATGCTAAAGAATTTATAAAAAGTAAAGAAGCTGGAATTAGATATACAATTCAAATTGATATCAAAATAAGGTGTAAAAGCCAAAAAGACAATATTACGATTAAAGCTAAAGCATTAGATATTTCTACTACTGGAATTCTAATAGAACTTAAAGACGAAAAAGATTTAAATATAATTAGAAGTGCTAATACTACTAAATTAAAATTTGAGATAACACCTGGTTCTATGCCAGAAGGATATGAAATGCATGTTAATATTAAAGGAAAAAAGATTCGAGAGTCTTTTAGCTCGGATGGGAAAATATTATGTGGTATAGAATTTATGGAAACATTAGCGGAATATTCTAATAGAAAAAAAGGAAAGTATTCAATAGCTATATCTAGTATGTTTTTATTATTTATAAGTATCTTTATAATATTAATGCGTGCAGAAAGTGCTATATATTTTAAATTTAATAAATGGTTATATTTATATAGTATTATTACAGCTGTATTTTTATTAAGCAGATATTTCTTTGGTGGATTATACAAGCCTGTGCCAATAGATGTTGATTACACGCCAGGTGTGACAATTATAATTCCTTGTTTTAATGAAGAGGAATGGATAGAAAGAACAATTTTGAGCTGTATTAATCAAGACTATCCTATTGATAAACTAGAAGTTATAATTGTAGATGATTTTTCAGATGACAATTCTGTAAATAAAATTATTGAGACAATTAAAAAGTTAAGTGAGGAAGAAGAAAGATTTGATGTGAAGGGTAGGCTTAACTATTTTGTTTTAGAAAAGAACTTAGGAAAAAGGGAAGCGCTTTGCAAGGGGGTTTCAAATGCACAGCATGATTTAGTTGTATTTGTTGATTCAGATAGTTTCTTAGATCCTTATGCAATAAGAAATTTAGTCCAACCTTTTAAAGATCCTAAGATGGGAGGAGTAGCAGGGAGAACAGATGTAGCTAACACTTATACAAACACATTAACTAAAATGCAGTCTGTTAGATATTATATTGCTTTTAGAATCATGAAAGCAGCGGAGGCTTATTTTGATGCAGTTACTTGTCTATCAGGTCCTTTATCCTGCTACAAGAAACAAATAGTTTTAGATAATATGGATCAGTGGATAAACCAAAGATTTTTAGGTCAAAAGGCTACATTTGGAGATGATAGAGCTATGACCAATTTTGTACTAAATGGAAATAGAACTAGTTATCAAGATACTGCAATTTGTGCAACTATTGTACCTAATAAATATAAGGTGTTTCTTAAACAGCAAATGAGATGGAAAAGGTCTTGGCTCAGAGAATCTATTCTCGCAGGAAAGTTCATGTGGAAAAAAGAGCCTTTTATGGCTGCTTTCTTTTTCATGGGAGTATTTGTTCCTATTGCTGCACCTGTAATAGTTACTTATAACTTAATTTATGTACCGATTGTACATAATATATTTCCAACTACATTTCTTGTTGGCTTATTAATGATGGCACTAATGATGAGTTTTGCTCAAATGTTCTTTAGAAAAAGTACGACTTGGATTTTTGGTATGGTATTTTGTATTTATTATGAAGCTGTATTACTTTGGCAAATGCCTATAGCATGGGTAACATTTTGGAAGTCTACATGGGGAACAAGAATGACTCCTAGTGATGTGGAAGCTCTAAGAAAAAAAAGAGAAAAGAAAAAAAGGAGAGAATATAAATGAAAAGTAAAGAGTTTTCTCCTGAAAAAAAAGATAGGATTAAGAAAATAAGAGGGATATCACAAGGAGTAATTCTATTTGTGATATTGGTAATTATAATTAAATCTATATTTACCTTTTCTGTATATAGCCCCTATAGCTCAGCTGATGTCTCTAAAGGCGCAGAGAGTGGATTTATTGCTATATCATATTTCGGTGTAGATAGAACTGGGGATGATACACTAATAAGCACTAAGTCATTAGAAAAGCAAATTAAAGCATTAAAAGACAATGGATACATAACAATTACCCAAAAGGATATGTTAGATTACTATGAAAAAGGAAAGGTCTTACCTGAAAAATCATTATTTTTATTGTTTGAGGATGGAAGAAGCGATACAGCTATATTTGCTCAAAAATTACTAGAGGAATATAATTATAAAGCCACAATTCTAACTTATGCCGATAAATTTGAAAAGAAAGACCCAAAGTTTTTAATGCCTAAAGAACTAATGCAATTAAAAAATAACTCTTATTGGGAACTAGGGACTAATGGATATAGGTTAGAATATATAAATGTATTTGATAAATACTCGAAATTTATAGGAGATTTAAATTCCGATGAGTTCTCAAATTTAGCATCTACAATTAATAGACAATATAATCATTATTTGATGGATTACATTAGAGATGAAAATGGCATTCCTATGGAAAACCATGAAGGGATGAAAGAGCGTATTAATAGTGATTATGAAAAATTATCAACTATATATAATGAGAAATTAGGATACACACCACCCTTATATACGTTAATGCATTCAAATACAGGACGGTTTGGTACAAACGATAAGGCTAGCGAAGTAAATAATAAATGGATTAAACAACTATTTAGTATGAATTTTAATAGAGAGGGAGATTCTCTAAATTTAAAAAATAGCTCTGTTTATGATTTAACTAGGATTCAACCACAATCGTATTGGTCTACTAATCATTTATTAATGAGAATATGGGATGATACTAAAGGAAACGTTGATTTTGTTTTAGGGGATGCAGAGAAAGCTAAAAGCTTTAAAGAAATAAAAGGACAATCAGAGTTTATAGATGGCAATATTATATTAACGTCATTGCCAAAGGATAAAGGAGTTATTAAGCTTGTAAAGAGTGAAAGTTATAAGGACATTAAAATATCAACAATATTAAATGGTAACGCTATAGGGTCTCAGTCTATATACTTAAGGTCTAGTAGTGATGGAAGTAATAGCATATGTGTTCAACTTATTAATAACATAGTTAATATTATTGAGAATTCAAATGGAAATAAAAATATCATATATACATTGAAATTAAATAAAGATAACAAGGATAAAAAAATTGATATAAAAGAACCAGGAAGTAAAAAAGTAAATATAACACTAATTGATGAGAAGCTTACTTTAGTTATTGATGAAAAAAAGGTAGTAGAAGGATTACAAGTAAGTAATGATAATGAAGGAAGTGTTCTTCTTGAATCTGCATGGGGAGAATATGGGTATAGCCAAAGAAACATTGCAGACGATGTATATGATGGTGTATTTAGAAATTTTAAAGTAACTGATATAAATAATAAAGTGTTATATGATGATTCATTAAAGGGAATGAAACTTGCAAAGTATAATGCTTATAGTTCATTTAACAAACTTGTGAATTGGTTTATTAAAAATTTATAATTTAAGAGGTACTAAATGAATAATAATGTTAGAAGGAATTTAATTTTAACTGGGTTAATAGTATTAATGATATCAATTATAGGCCTAATTGTTTTTTCAATAAGAGATAGTAGTGTAGCCTTTGATGAAGACACAAAAACATTTGAAGAAAATACAAATGATCTATCAGCTTGGGTTGCATATTGGGATTTGAATTCTAATAAGGAAATCAGGGCTTTAGATAAGAAGGTTAAAAATATTTGTTATTTTGCAGCTAATTTTAACTCAAGTGATAAACTTGTGATGCCACAAAAACTAATTGATTATTATAATGAAACAAAGAGTTATGAGTACAATAAATATATAACTATTGTCAATGATAAAATAAATAGTGATGGAAATTCTATATTAAAAGATACAAATTTATTAAAAAAATTATTAGGTAATTCTGATTCAAGAAGCAGCCATATTAAAGAGATTATAAATTTGGCCCTTAAATATGACTTTGACGGTATAGAAATTGATTATGAACAAATAAAAAATGATATGAAATTATGGAATGATTATATTTTATTTATAAATGAACTGTATCAAAAAGCTGAGAAAGAAAATTTAAAAATAAGAGTTGTATTAGAACCGAGCATACCCTTTGATAAATTGATTTTTGATGAAGGTCCAGTATACGTAGTGATGTGCTACAATTTGCATGGCGGATTTAGCTCGCCTGGGGGAAAAGCAAATCCTAAATTCATTATGGAGTTAATTGAAAAAACCATAAAAATTCCAGGCAAGAAGGACTTTGCAGTTGCAACTGGTGGTTTTAACTGGGCAGCAAATTGGAAAACTACTGCGGTTTCAGAAACTGAAGTTAACCTAATATTAAAAGAATACAAATCAAAAGTAAAACGTGATGATGAAAGTAAGTGTCTATTCTTCAACTACAAAGACAAAGATAGTATAGAACATGAGGTATGGTATGCAGATAAAATAACCTTAAAGTCTTGGATGAGCGTTATTATAGAAAAGGGGTATGATACTAGTATTTGGAGACTAGGTTGGAAATAGAAACGGAGACAAATTTATTATTTCCTACATATACTTGACATAAATTCAACTTCACTATATATTATATGTATATACATATAATGTACTGGAGTTGAATTTATGTGCCATTTAATTTCGTCTACTAATAAATATTCGCAAAGTTGTGCTTGTGGTAACTTAAGAAAAACTACTCGTACAATTACTCAGTTTTATGATAAAATGCTTCAACCAACTGGACTTAAGAGTACTCAATGTTTGTTACTTCTGGATATTTCACTTAATGAAAATATTTCTGTTACGAGTCTTGGTAACATCCTACTCATGGATCAAAGTACTGTAACAAGGAATGTTGAGTTACTTAGAAAGAGTGGACATATTGATATTAAGAAAGAAGAACAGGACTCTAGAAAAAAGTGCATAACTCTAACTAATAAAGGATTAAAGACGCTTGAAGTTGCTATTCCAATATTTAAGAAAGCACAAAGTAAGATTGAGGATGGTATTGGCAAAGAAAGAACTGAAGAATTATTAAAAACATTAAAGGATATAGAAAGATTAGTAGAGTAAATTTTTAGCATAATACATGTATATACATATAAAACTAAATTTTAACAAGGGGATGAATATAATGGGTATTATAACTGTAAATGAAGAAAAATGTATTAAATGCGAACGGTGTATTAAGTCATGTCCAGCGATTGTTTTAAAGATGGGAGCAAAGGGGCCTGAAGAAGTAGAAAATACAACTTGTATTGCTTGTGGGCATTGTGTTGCTATATGCCCAAGTGATGCCATAGATAATAAAAAAACACCATTACAAGAGCAGATTGATGCAAAAGATTTTGCTAAACTAAATGCAGAGCAAGCTGAGAATTTTCTTAGGGCACGTAGATCTATAAGAAATTACAAAGACAAATCTGTATCACGAGAAGAACTAACGAAATTAGTTGATATTGCAAGGTTAGCACCTACTGGAAGCAATAGTCAAGGTATATCATTTATTGTAGTTGAGGACAAGCAATTAGTTGAGAAAGCCACTGAGCTTACTATTGATATTATAGAAAAATCTCCACTAAAGGATGCACTAAAAGGATTAATCAGCGGTTACAGGGAAGGTGGACTTGATCCAATTTTACGTGGTGCTCCAAACTTAATTATAACTACTGCGGACAAAGACTTTTCTGGCGGAAGGGGTAACTCTATTTCTTGTTTAACTTATCTAGAATTATTTGCTCCGTCCCTTGGACTAGGAACTTGCTGGGCTGGATTCTTTGAGTATTGTGCATCCATTAAGGATTCTCCACTGCTTGAATTATTTAATATTCCAGAAGGGAAAACTATAACAGCTGCTGTTATGGTTGGATATCCTAAGTATAGCTACAAGAAGTTAGTTGATAGAAATCCATTAGAGGTTACGTATATATAATATAGAAATATGAAAAAAAAAGGTCACTAATGAATAGTTATTTCATTAGTGACCTTTTTTTTACTCTTCAATAATTATTACAAATCCAGAATTACCATCTACCCTGATTTTCTGACCTGTCTTAATTAGGTTTTTTTAATTATTTACCACTGGCACCATAATTTGATAACATTCTGGCGCTTGGATCGGTTACGTCACATCCTTCCCATTCTTTGTTTGGCATCCAAAAGTCTACTATCATTTTTGCTTGTAATGGATAATGTTTTTCAAAGTACTCTCTGTATAACAATGATTCTTTTGTGAATGGTTTAGAATTGTATTTATACCTTTCACATAGTTTTTCGAATTCTTCATCAGAATAGCAGGATTCTGCATATTCTTTTAAATAGTCCACCATAGAATGCCCTACAGCATCGCTAAATGCTGCTTTTTCTCGATATAAAATATTATCTGGAAGATAATCCCCTTCAAACGAATGTCTCAAAAGGTATTTACCCATGTTGTATTTGTTTAATTTCTTTTCAGGGTCGATAGACATAACATACTTTACAAAATCTAAATCCCCAAATGGTACTCTTGCTTCTATAGAGTTTGAGCTGATACAACGGTCGGCACGAAGTACATCGTACATATGAAGCTCACGAATTCTCTTTTGTGATTCCTTTTGAAATTCTTCTGCATTTGGAGCAAAATCAGTATACTTATATCCAAATAATTCATCAGAGATTTCACCGGTCAGAAGTACTCTGACATCAGAAATCTCGTGTATTTTCTTGCAAATCAAATACATTCCCATACTTGCTCTTATTGTAGTAATATCGAAGGTTCCAAGAAGTTTAATAACCTCCTCAAGTGATCCAAGCACTTCTTCTTTTGTCATATATACAGTGGTGTGATCACTATGAATGTAATCAGCAACTTCTTGTGCATATTTAAGGTCAATTGCATCTCCAGTCATACCTATGGCAAAGGTTTTAACAGGTTTTAAAGGATTCATTTTTTGGGCAATTGAACATACGAGGGAACTGTCGAGGCCTCCACTTAGAAGGAAACCTACAGGAGCATCAGCATCCATACGTTTTTCTATAGCAGTTACAAATTTATCATGAATATTGCTGCAGATAACTTCTAAGTTATCATCACAATAATCACCCTGCGTTTCTGCGATATCGCAGTAGCATGTAAATTTACCATCAGCATAATAATGTCCTGGCGGGAATGACATTATGTTGTACGTAAGACCAACTAGATTTTTAGCTTCGCTTGCAAATATGATTTTACCTGATTCGGAATAACCATAGAAGAGAGGACGGATTCCAATTGGATCTCGAGCCGCTACGAAAGTGTTCTTTTTACCATCGTAGATGATAATTGCGAATTCTGCATCTAATTTTGAAAACATATCTAGCCCATCTTCATAGTACATTGGAAGCAATATTTCGCAATCACTATCAGAAATAAACTTATGTCCTTTTTCCATTAGGTCCTTCTTAATTTCACGGAAACCATAAAGTTCACCGTTGCATATGGATGCATCTGTATTCCTTGTGTATGGTTGCATTCCACTAAAACTTAAATCCATAATAGAAAGTCTTTGAAAGCCCAAAATACCAGATGGTAAAGTAAGAATTTCTGTCATATCTGGTCCTCTTGATTCGGTTCTTTGTAGTGCCTGCGCAAATTTATCATGTTTCATGTCTGTTCCTGTATAACACATAATTGTACACATATTAATATTCCCCCTTAATTTTAGATATAAAAAAAAGACCTCATCCTATGAAAATAGGACGAAAGACTTATACTTCCGCGGTACCACCTAAATTAGCTTATAAAGCTCACTTTAATCAGTACGGAATTAATATAAATTCGATACTGTCCAATCTGTAACGGTTTGGCTCCGTCCAATACTACTCTTAATAAATTTCGTTTGGAAGCTCCGGGATGTTATTCATTATATGATTCGTATCAGTCTCTCACCACCACTGATTCGCTTTGACTACTTCGTAATAACTACTATTCCCATCAATGCTTTTTTGTTAATTATATGATATTTGATTTTGGATTTCTTTCATTTTACTTTGTATTTTACAATTCGTCAATAGTTTTATGAAGGATTTTTTAAAAAAAAATCATTTTTTAAAATATTAGACCAATAGTGTAATGTATTTAACAATCTAAAGACTTGAAAAGATATTAAATAAATAGTAAACTTAAAATTACATAATAGGAATTTAAAAATAACAAGAGATATTGAAGGGGGAAAATATGTATAGTTTTAAAAATGATTATAGTGAAGGCGCTCATCCTAATATACTTAGCGCATTGATTGAAACAAACATGGAGCAGGTAGAGGGGTATGGAGAAGACAAGTATTGCGAAGCTGCTATTAAATTGTTAAAGAATAAATTAAAATCTAATGATGTTGATATTCACATGTTTTGTGGTGGAACTCAAACAAATCTTACTTCTATTTGTGCTTTTTTAAGACCACATGAAGCTATTATTTCGGCAAACTCAGGACATGTATTAGTTCATGAAACTGGAGCAATAGAAGCGACTGGGCATAAAATTATTTCCATAGAAGTGGATGATGGGAAGCTTAAGCCGAGCCATATAAAAGATGTAATAGACGAACACGCAGATGAACATATGGTAAAGCCTAAAATGGTTTACATATCAAATCCAACAGAAATAGGAACTATTTATAATAAACAGGAGTTAAAGGATTTAAGTGAATTTTGCACGAAAAGCAATATGATCTTGTATATGGATGGGGCGAGACTAGGGTCTGCACTATGTTCTAAAGAGAATGATGTAGAACTTTCAGATTTGCCAAAACTTACTGATGCTTTTTACATAGGTGGAACTAAAAATGGTGCATTAATGGGAGAAGCTCTTGTAATTAGCACTGATATACTTAAGGAAGATTTTAGATATCTCATTAAGCAAAAGGGGGGATTACTTGCAAAGGGAAGAGTAATTGGTATACAGTTCCAGGAATTGTTTAAAAACGATATTTACTTTGAACTAGCAAGACATGCAAACGGGATGGCGGAAAAGTTAAAAATAGGAATTAGTAATTGTGGATATGGATTTTTGATTAATTCATCAACAAACCAAATATTTCCTATATTGCCTAATGAAATAATCGCTAGACTAGAAGAAAAGTATTTATTTTACAAATGGCAAAAGATTGATGAGGATAATTCTGCTATTAGATTAGTAACATCATGGGCAACAAAAGAAAAAGCGATTAAATCATTTATTGATGATTTGAGGATATGATACCTATTAGTATTACCATAGTTTTAATAAGTGTGATTGTAATTGCACTTGTTTTTGCTTTATCAAATGGACTGCATGATGCAAGCTCAGTTGTGGCAACTTTTATCATTTCCGGAGCAGCGACGCCAAAACAAGCTATTGGTGTTGCATCAGTCTTTGGTCTATTAGGTGCGATTTTTGGCGGGAGCGCGGTAGCTGATACTATATCTAATGTAATAGATCTACCAGCTGATCCTCTCTTGCTTAAAATATTGCTGGCTGCATTGCTTGGCGCAGTAATATGGAATCTAGTTACCTGGAAATTAGGGTTACCTTCAAGTTCTACCCATGCTTTAATTGGTGGTATTATAGGATCAGTTTGGGTTTCTTCAGGCAGTACACATATACTGTGGGGCTTTAAGCAATTGATTGGATCAACTCACCAAATTACAGGAATTACTAAGGTTGTTGCAGCATTAATCATTTCACCATTTTTGGGTTTTATTGTTGCTTTTATTCTGCAAAAATTCAGTAAAGTTCTTCTTAGAAATGCTAAGTTTACTGTAAATAGGTCCCTTAAAAAAATACAATGGGTGATTGCAGCAATTCTTGCATTTAGCCACGGAGCTAATGATACTCAAAAAATATTTGGAATAATAACCTTAGCAATAGTCGCAGGAGGAAGTGTAGCTGTGCAGGGCGTTCCAATTTGGGTACGGATTGCTGGTGGTACGGTAATGTTTATTGGGACAATGCTTGGCGGGTGGAGTATAATTAAAACTATCGGTAGAGGAATATACACAATAGGACCAATTCATAGTACTAATTCTCAATTAGCATCAGTAGGTTCAGTTCTCATAGCTACTATAATTGGGGCACCTGTATCTACAACTCATGTCGTAGTTGGGAGTGTTATTGGGGTGGGTGCGGCAGATGAATACAAAATGGTGCGTTGGGGTATAACTAAAGAAATTTTAATGGCTTGGGTTATCACAATACCACTAGCTGCAATTGTTTCCGCTGGTGTATATCAAATATTAAATTTAGTTTTTAAAGTAATATAATGGAGGTAAATATGGATAAAAAAAGTATTATAGATAAATTTTTTCCTGACAAATATGATTTTTATGAAATGTTAAACAACCAAGCAGAGATAAATGCTTCTGGGGTAGATATGCTATATAAATGGCTAAATAGTGGCTCTGATGAAGAAAAGCAAAAGCTACTTTTGTATGTTAAAGAGGCTGATGAAGCTAGAATGAATATGGAAACCAAATTAATAGAAGCCTTTAGTACTCCTTTTGATAGGGCTGATATCTATTCTTTTTCTATTGCAATGGATAAGATTATTAAATATACTAAATCAACTTTACTTTCTATGGAAACTTTTGAAGTAGCATCGGATGATACCATAATTTCTATGGTTGCGAAACTTAAAGAAGGTACGGATTTTCTTTCAGAATCAATTAATATTCTGAAAAATAATCCGATTGAGTCACAAGAATATATAATTAAAATGAGAGCTACGCATAATGAAGTAGAGAAGCTTTATAGAGATGGAATGACTCTTATATTTAAAACAAGTGATCCAATGAATGCAATTAAGCATAGAGAAGTATACCATCACATCAAAGATGCCTCACTCAATTTAGAAGATACTGTGGATATATTGCATAGGATAGTTGTAAGGCTTATATAAAATGAAGCATCCAAATTGTTACCTTTAAAAGTACCCCTAGGGTATTTTTTTTGTGTTGCCATTGAATCTTAAAGGATATTTAGACTGTTTATAGAATAATGATATTATGGACAATTAAAGGAGGATAAAATTATGAAAAATTTATCAACTTTGAGTTTAGAAGAAATGACTGGACTTAATTATATGTGTTCATGTGGTAAGAAACATAGTGTAGGAATAGACTCGATTACAGTAGGTAATGGCGTTATAACCCAATTGCCGACTGTAATTAAGATGTACGAGGGTAAAAAAGTATTTATTATAGAAGACACCCATACATATAAGGTGGCGGGAAAAGAAGTTGAAGAATTATTAAATGATAAATTCAAAGTTAGTAAATATGTATTTAAGGAGGAACATTTACATCCCAGTGAACTAACTTTGGGAAGTTTAATAATGGCAATACCTAAGGATACATCGCTTATTATTGCAGTAGGATCTGGGACTATTAATGATATTTCAAGGTTTTTGAGTTATAAGCTTGATACTCCTTATATAATTGTGGGAACAGCACCTTCAATGGATGGTTATGCCTCTGTAGTTTCTCCACTTATATGTGATGGCGTAAAAGTAACTTATGATGCAGTGTATCCATTGGCAATTGTTTGCGACATTGATATTATGCAGCGGGCACCTATGCGAATGCTTCAAGCTGGACTAGGAGATATTCTTGGTAAATATACAGCTTTAGCAGATTGGCATATTGCAAATACTTTAAACGGTGAATACTTTTGCGTGGAGGTTGAAAAATTAGTCCTAAGTTCTTTGAAGAAGTGCGAGGAAGCTTCAAGAGGCGTAACAAGTAGAGATTCAAAAACTGTAGAAAAGATAACTGAGGCATTGATTTTGTCAGGAATTGCAATTGGAATGGTTGGAGCCTCAAGACCTGCATCTGGAGGAGAGCACTATTTATCACATTGTTATGAAATGATGTTTATGAATAGTGGAGATAATACAAAATGGCTACACGGCAATACGGTAGGTGTAGGTGTGGGGGTTGTAGCTTATGCATTTAAATTCGCAAAAGATTTAGATATATATAAAATACTTGAAAAAGGCGATTACGAGCATTTTGATAAAAATGTATGGAAACAAAATATAACCGATGTATTTACTAAAAGTGCAACAAGCATTATAGAATTTAAGCAAGGTAGCATTAATTTTAATATGGAAGAAAGAAAAATCAGTATGAAAAAGATTGTGTCCAATTGGAATTCTATAAAGAAAATCTGTGATGTTAACGTTCCAGATCCAGAGAGAATAATTGCTACTTTGAAAAAAGCAGGAGCAGTTTGGAATCCGAGTGATATAGGTTTAGATAAAGAACTATTTAGAAAAAGTCTTATTGCTGCGAAAGATATGCGTAATAGATATGGTATTCTTCAACTTCTTGAGGATATAGGAATGCTTGACGCGGCTGCGAGATATATAACGAATATTTATTATGACTGATAGATTAAGTAGATGGCTAAACTCATATTTATGAGCAAGGATGAAGGAGAGTATGTTATGGAAGCAAACAAAAGAATAAAATCTATAGATATCTTAAGAGGATTTGCAGTAGCGTTAATGATTATTGTAGATAATGCTGGAAACAGTGATAGAATATATACGCAATTAAGGCACCCCGCATGGAATGGTCTTGCAGTGGCCGATTTTGCATTTCCCATCTTTATTCTAACAATGTGTATGACAATTCCAATTGTTATGGAAAAGAAAATAATTTCTAAAAAAATATGGAATATAGTCCTTAATGTAATCAAAAAAAGTTTTATGTTAGTGCTTTTGGGAATACTCTTAAATGGATTTCCATTGTTTAACTTTAAAACCATTAGAATACTTGGTGTTTTACAAAGACTAGGTATAGTATATTTAATAGTTTCTTTAATTTATTTAGCACTAAGATGCAACCTAAAGAGAAAAGCGTTTATAATTGGCTCGATGATAATTATTGGTTTTTCAATAACGATAGGATATTATTTTCTACTAAAACCATTTGGATTTGGTATAGAAAGTAATTTAGCGAAAAGTGTTGATATACATTTATTAGGCGCCCATATGTATAATAAATATTTCGACCCAGAAGGTATAATTACCACAATAGGTGCAGTTGCTACGGGTATATTTGGATGTTTAATGGGATATGTAATTAATTTAACAACGAAACATGATTATATTAAGCCTATGTATATGAGTTTATTTGGATTAATATGTATGATTATTGCATTTGAGTTTAATAAAATATTCCCTTTTAATAAACATCTATGGTCTAGCTCATATATACTAATAGTAGTTGGATACTCGTCAATAGGATTAGCTTTCTTATATTTAATTTGTGATATATATAAGAAAGAAAGAATTTTCACTCCATTTAGAGGATTGGGTAATAATCCGATTTTTGTATATATTGTTACAGAATTAATTAGAAAAAGTTTTTGGCAAGTAAAGGTGTTTGATGAAAGATTGAATTTGAGCTTGAATTTGACTGCATGGATAACAACAAAATTCGTAACACCTTGGGCAGGTGTTAGTTTAGATTCTTTTTACTTTTCATTAATATACCTAATTATTTGGATAAGTATTGCAAATAAAATGTATAATAACAATACATTTATTAAAATCTAATATATTGAGTACTCACGGAAACTAATAAATAAAACTTGAATTTGTATGGAGTCGTCTAGAACTATAAATTTTATGTTAAGAGAGCAAGTAGCGATAAAAATAGGTATAGCAAACAAGCCTGCACGATGCAGAA
>NZ_JBNMNU010000012.1:0-39781 GCF_051278035.1 Clostridium sp. | reverse complement strand
TTAAATGTTTTTTCTTGAAATTTCTGCATCGTGCAGGCTTGTTTGCTATACCTATTTTTATCGCTACTTGCTCTCTTAACATAAAATTTATAGTTCTAGACGACTCCATACAAATTCAAGTTTTATATATTAGTTTCCGTGACTACTCTAATGCTCAGCAGTATTTCATGAAAGAAAGAATGGAAAAGCTTCAACTCTATAGTGAAGAATGTGAATATAATTACTTAGAGGAAGGAAAAGGCGATGAATTTTTAATCGTTACTTCAGGCCTTATTTATGAATCTTTAAAAGAACTAGAATTAGAAAACATAAGTATACTAAAATTAGGTATGATTTGGCCTCTTCCAATAGAAAAAATTAAAAAGCTAAGCAAAAATACAACAATATAATTGTTCTTGAAGAACTATTGCCTTTTATGGAAGAGGAGCTTAAAATCAATGGAATTACTGCAAAAGGGAAAGAATATTTCTCTTTCACTGGAGTACTTTCTATAGAAGATATAAAAAGAGGATTAAAAAAAGCAGGGATTTTGATAGATTTTACTGAAGTCGAAGCACCACAAAACGAAGAAATTATTACAAGAACACCTATGCTCTGCTCAGGGTGCCCTCACAGACCAATTTTTCATATTTTAAAAGCAAACAATGCAACTGTAATCGGTGATATAGGTTGTTATTCATTAGCAATACATGAGCCTTTTGAGGTACACAAGACAAACATAAGCATGGGTGCATCACTCGGAATGGCACTTGGCGTTGCTACTGTACATTCAAAAATAAATAAAGCTAAACCAATAGTTGCCACAATTGGAGATGGAACTTTCTTTCATTCTGGAATGACAGGATTTATACAGCTTGCGAAAACCACAGAAAATATCACTGTTATTATAATGGATAACAGAACTACTGCCATGACTGGTGGCCAAAACACGCCAACCACAGGAGCATATTTCAAAGAAGAACTTGGATATCATGCAAGTATACCTATTATTTTAAAATCATTCGGAATTGTGGATATTACTGTGGTAGACCAATTTAAATATAAAGAGACGAAAGAAATCATTAATAATGCAATGAAAAGACAGGGCCTTTCAGTAGTTGTTACAACTCGTCCCTGTGCATTAAATTTTAAAATTAAAAATCCTCATTTTTATGTAGATGAAAACATTTGTATAAGCTGTAGAAGTTGTTTGCGAACGAACTGTCCACCTATTTCCATGAAAATGTATCCTGAAAAGTCTAAAAAAAATTCATATATTAATCCCGACATGTGTGTAGGTTGTTCCGTATGTGCTGGAGTTTGCCCAGTTGGTGCAATAAAATGCAGTACCAAAAACGAACTAAAGGGAGTGAACTAAGATGAATGTTACGAATATTTATACGGCCGGTGTTGGAGGCCAAGGGTTGGTACTCACTACAGATATAATATCGGAAGTTGCTTTTTTAGAAGGCTTTGATGTAAAAAGCAATGACGTAATTGGACTTTCTCAAAGAGGTGAAAAAGTTTGGGGAAGCATACGCTTTGGCGAAAAAGTACATTCCTCATTAATCCCAAATGGTGAAGGCGATATATTACTTTCAATGGAAAAATTGGAGGGCTTAAGATGGTCTAGTGCTTTAAAAAAAGGTTCGAAAATTATATTTAATGAAGAAGTGATTTTCCCTAACAGAGTGCTTCTTGAAAAAGATGAATACCCCGAAAATATAAAAGAAAATTTAGTAGAAAAAGGATATGATGTTATTTCTGTAAGCGCAAAAGAAATTGGCAGATCACTTGGAAATATTAAAACGGGAAATATTATTCTTTTGGGCAAGTTATCTAACTATTTACCTTTCAAAGAAGAAACCTGGTTAAAAGTTATTGCAAAAAAAGTCCCACCAAAAACTGTAGAAGTGAATTTTTCTGCCTTTAAAGCTGGAAGGCAAGATACTACTTGAATCAATTGAGTTTTGTAATTTCGTACTGATTGACGTACAAAAGGCCACCTTCATACGGTGGCCTTTTGTAATATAAATATTAATTATTTATATTATTTAACCCTAAAGTGATTGTTATAGATACTTATTTAAACATTACCTGTAAATGTTAGGTATATGAGCACTACATTTAGTAAAATTATAACCGCAGCTATTAAAATACCAAAGAACTGTACTTTACGTGTATTAACTAAAATACCCATTAGGTCTTTACGTTTAGCTATAGTTAACATTTGAAATATTGGGAATGGTAGAATAAAACTAAGTGCAACCTGGCTCAAAACAAGAGCATAAATAGGATTAATTCCCAGAGCAATTATAATTAGTGCTGGCATCATGGTTATAATTCTTCTAACATTTATAGGTATGCTCAGATTAACAAAGCCCTTCATAATAGTCTGACCTGCCATGGTTCCAACAACAGAGGATGATAGTCCTGATGCAAGTAATGCTATTCCAAAGGCGCCACTTGATAGAGAACCTAATAATGGTTGTAAAGATGCATGAGCCTGTTCAATTGTAGTTACTATAACTCCATTTCTGTAAAAAACTGCAGCTGAGACGACAACCATTGCAGCATTTACAATAAAAGCAATATTCATAGCTATAGTAATATCTATTTTTTCCATTTTTAAATGTCGCAACTTACCTTCATTTGACTTATTAGTGCTTCTTTCCTGAACTAGCTGTGAGTGATAATATACTACATGAGGCATAACTGTTGCACCAAGCATACCTACCGCAATGAATACAGCAGCTCCATTGGGTAACATAGGAATTAATGTATGAATGCCCACCTCCGCCCAATCTGGTTTAGCAAGAAATACTTCTATTCCATATGCTATACTGATTACAGCAACAAGTACTGCTATTATGATTTCAATAACTCTCTGACCATACTTTTCCAAATAACAAATTATAAATGTTAAAAGTCCCGTTAGAAGTCCTGCATATATCATAGGTATATGAAACAACAAGTATAATCCTAATGTCCCCCCTAGGAACTCTGCCAAATCTGTTGCCATAGCACCTATTTCAGCGACAACCCAGAATATCCAGTTTACTGACCTAGGGAATACCTTAGCACACATTTCAGGTAAATTATGTCCCGTGGCTATTCCTAGTTTAGCAGACATAGTCTGTAAAAATATAGCAAGTATATTGCTCCATAAAATTACCCAAATGAGTGTATAACTAAATTGTGACCCACCAGTAATATTAGTTGCGAAATTACCCGGATCAACATATGCAACGCTAACAACAAAAGCAGGTCCTATATACTTCATTAACTGTTTTACCTTACTTAACTTTCCCATACCATTATTTGTACCGCTCTTGTGAGCAGATAAACTATCATTTATTAAGTTATCATTTTCCATAGATTAATATCACTCTCCATTTAGTTTTTTAGGTATAACTAAAATAGTTATACTTAATTAAATTTCTTAGACAGAACTAAATCTATTTCTGTAATACAAGTTATGTTGTTATTGTTTAAACGTTCCATTAAAGTAATTATGTTGTATGTTTAAGCATATACTTTATTTAACAGACTATAGCTTAAAGTAGGTGATAATGTGTTGAAAAAAGATTTTCATACTTTTAATGGATATATGAAAAAAGGGAAAAAATTTCTTACTCCATCTATGGAAGATTACCTTGAAATGATATATAGATTATCTTTGAATACAGGCTTTACAAGGGTTAACGAACTATCTAATGCACTTAATGTTAAAGCACCTTCGGCTACAAATATGGTACATAAATTAGCCGATCTTAAACTTTTAAAATATATAAAATATGGTGTTTTAGAACTAGAAGATGATGGAAAGAAATTAGGAAAGGTACTCCTTAATCGTCATAATACTGTAGAAAATTTACTCAGAATACTTGACGTTTCAGAGTCTGATGTTTTAGAAGAAACCGAAAAAATTGAACATACAATAAGTAATAAAACAACAAAATGTTTTCATAATTTCGTACAATTTATCGAAGATAATCCTCAGATATTAATTGAATTTAAAAGTTATAAAAAGGTTTAATGTATTTTTTTTTAATATAATACTACTTATTATAAAAGTGCATATAGAAAAAAGTCGTGAAAATATATATTTTCACGACTTTTATTCCTCATTATTGATTTTATAAGAACTTTGCCTAAACTCCAAAGTTTTAGTTTTTAGTTTCATTTTCTTTAAAAATTTGACCTGCAATAACTAATGCGCTGCATGCTTTGGGGAATCCTACATAAGCTGCACAATGAAGAATTATTTCCAATATTTCTTCTTGTTTTAATCCAACTCTAAGAGCTGAATTAATATGAAAATTCAATTGTTCAAATGCACCTTGAGTTATAAGCGCGGTTATAGTTACAACTTCTCTTAATTTCAGTTCCAGATTAGGTCTTGAATATATTTGTCCAAATCCAAAATCAACCATTCTATCTCCAAAGTCAGGAAATATCTCTTGTAAATGATTAATTCCTTTCATTCCCTCATCATCTGTCATTTGTTTAAGTATATCAATTCCCTTTTGATAATTCTTATTCATTTTATTATCCCCTTTCTATTGTTGGTGGTATTTCATATGGGTCAACCATAACTTCTATAATTACTGTTGCGCTATGTAAATTTGAATTTTCTAGAGCTTTCTTTAAATCAAATTGATTAAAACATTTGAATGACTTTATTCCCATAGATTGCCCAAATTTTTCAATATCTAGTGGTATATTATATTTTGTCCCTATTGCCTTCCCAAAATTAAGTTGCATTCCCTTATCAACCATATCTAATCTTCCGTTATTAAAAACAATAAAAGTCACAGGAATATTATAATTAGCCGCTGTAGACATTTCACTTCCATGCATAAAAACACATCCATCACCTGTTAAACAAATAATTCTAGCTTTATCATTGGCTAATTGCGCCCCTATAGAATAACCTATAGCATGTCCCATAGCACCAAATACATCGTCAAAAAAGAACGTACCAGGTTTTCTAATGTTAAAATATTTTATTGCATAGAATGTGTGACTTCCATCATCCCCAAAAATAATTGCATCATCCGGAAGTTCTTGTCTTATAACCTTTATAGCTTTTACGGCTGACATATAAGGATCAGTATCCTCCTGTATAATCTCTATTTCTTCATTTAATAGTTCGAATTTATTTTTTGTCACTTCAGAAACTTTGTTAAGCAGAAACCTTAAATTTATTTTAATATCTCCAATAATAGGTAGTGTTGGAACTACTAATGATTTTGCTATAAAAGTAGGTTCATAATCTAAATGAATAACTTCTTTAGGATAGCTATCAGATGATATGTCAACTAAAGACATATCCGATAATTTACTTCCAATGACAATCATTAAATCTACACCCGAATTAATATATTTCTTTGCTCTTAGAGTACCCCCAAGTCCCAATGCCCCAAGTGATAATGGATGATTTTCTTTAAATGTACCTTTGCCTCCTGGAGTGGTCATAACTGGTATACTCCACAACTCAGCAATTTTTTCAACTTCATCATAAGCTAAACTTGAATGTACCCCTTTACCAGATAAAATCACAGTTTTCTTTGCATTATCAAGTTTATTTTTAAATTCATCTAACCTAGAAGAAATAGATTCACATGCGTTAATAGGCAAATCTAGTTTAAATTCTTCTATTTGCTCATTTAGTATGTCAGAGGGTATTGATAAATGAACTGGTCCCTTAAGTCCATAATGAGCCTTTTCCAATGCATGCTGTAAATAACGCTTAAACTGATCCGGCCTTTCAACTCTAACACTAAACTTAGTCACAGGTTCAAACATTTTAACTAAATCAGTACCAAATAGTGTAGAATCTTGCCCTAAAGCCTTTCCTGCATCATTTATGGCTGGTTGCCCTGTAATAAATAATACCGGTAGATGATAGGCCTTTGCCTGGGCTGCTGACGTTAATAAATTTGTGCCACCAGGACCCGCAGTTGCAATTGCCACTCCCAGCTTTCTATTCATCATTGCATACCCCGCTGCAGCATAACCGCTACCGCCTTCATGCTTGTTTAATATGAAACTTATGCCTTGCTTATCCAATTCAACAATAAATGGTGCAATAGGCTTCCCAGGTATACCGAATACACACGTAACTCCCCATCTTTTAAAATGCTCTACTAAAATAAATGCAATACTTTTCAATTTTGTTTGCCCCCCTCAAGTGTAGATGATACTAATTTTTTTCTTTAAATTCATTTTGTAAATTATAAAATTCCTTTTCAAAAAAATCTGCAGGTATCGGCCTACTAAAAAAATACCCTTGTACAAAATCGCAATTACGTAGTTGTAAGAATTTCAATTGCTGTTCATCCTCAACTCCTTCTGCTATAACTTTAAGACCCATATTATGAGCCATAGATATTATAGTACTTACTATATTTGCATTGCTCTTATCAAGCATAATGTCCCTTACAAATGATTTATCTATTTTAAGATAACTCACGGGGAATTTTTTCAAATAATATAATGAACTATATCCAGTTCCAAAATCATCAATACTAATTCTAACCCCTAATTGTCTTAATTCTTTTAATTTTCTTATTGCGTAATTGACCTCCATTGTCATGCTTTCTGTAATTTCTAATTCCAAGCATTTAGGTTCAAGCCCGGTTTTAGATAATACATCCTTAACAACTTCCGTTATGTCACTTTTTAGAAATTGTTGTGCTGATAGATTTACGCTTACTTTTGATAATTGCAAGTCAATACTTTGCCATTTCTTTAGCTGAGAACAAGCTTCGCCCAGTACCCATTCACCTATTTTAGAAATTAGTCCTGTCTCCTCCGCTATAGGAATAAATTCATCTGGAAAAATCATTCCTTTTTCTTTATGCATCCATCTTATTAGCGCTTCGGCACCAATTATATTACCACTTCTTATATCTATTTGCGGCTGGTAATATAGTATAAATTCATTGTTTTCTAACGCCTTCTCTATGTCCATCTTTAGAGTTAATTTATCTATAAATGATTCTCTTAAACCCGGATCGTAAATAACATAGCCATTTCTTCCATTTGACTTTGCTTTATACATTGCATTGTCAACATAAATCAAACAATTCTCAGCATTTGTTTGATTTTCATTATATAATAAAATTCCAACACTAGCTGTTATATGCAACTTATAATCATCAATAATGAATATTTCAATAAAAGCATTCATTATTTTTTCTGCAAGTTCAATTGCTTGTTCTCTAGTTTTTATTTTATAACACAACAATACAAACTCATCTCCACTAAACCGAAAAACATGATCATTAGCGTTTGAACATTCTTTTAATACACTTGCAACTTCATTTAGTAATAGATCACCCTTAGAATGACCAAACATATCATTAATCATTTTAAACTTATCTAAATCTACGAATATGATTGCCATGTCCTCTGATGCACAAGTAAAATTGTCTATGTATTTATTTAGTATTTCTTTAAACCTTCTTCTATTTGGTAATCCTGTTAATTCATCGTGAAATGCCAAATAATTATATTTTTCTTCAGCTAAATATCTTTCTGTTATGTCCCTAATTTGACCAAAAGCGCCTATTACGTTTAAATTTTCATCATGAATAGGTTGTACATCGACAAGGCAAACATATTCTTCATTATTTTTGTTTTCGTATTTCACCTCAACATTTTCATGACATATTTGACTTTTTAAAACATCTTTAAAAAGGTAACTCATAAATTCCGAGCCATAAATAGTTAGCCCTATAACCTCTTTCCTTGTATATCCAGATAATTTTTCTGCAAAATAATTAAAATCTAGTACTTTCCCACTTGCATCAGTAATTATAATTGCGTTTCGATTATTACTTAGCATAATTTGATTCATTATATTGAGTTTATGATTTTGTTTTCTTAGTAATAGTTCACGTTCTATACCATCAACTACAGTAGTTAATGTAAGTAAGAAAAATGGGTTGTGAAGTATTACTGCAGTCATTATACATATGCTCCCTAGCAGATTATTAACATCTGTATAATGAAATGGCACTCCATAACAAGCACTGCCGTGTAATACTTCGTGGAAATGATTATTTCCTATTAACTGAAGCGGATGATTTTGCTTTAGCGTTAAGCTAACCACATTTGTACCCATGGCCTCTTCGCTAAATTGGATACCTGTCTTAATTCCTAGTTGAGCTATTGTTTCTTTTATTGTTTCGTCTCCTAGAGTATCTAATAAATAACCATTTTCATCTGATATAACTATTAATATGGGAGTACCTTCTAATGATTTTATTATTTTCTCACTAAAGAATTTTACAACCTCTAAAATTTCTTTATAGGATTCTTTTTTTTCTGAAAGGTCTAATTCTGACATGATGTTTGTTGGCACTCTAATTTCATTAGGCTCCATACCTAATTCAATACATCTCTCTTTAGATTCTATAATATAAATTGGCTCTTTCTCATATTTTCCCTTCATCATATGTTAACTACCTCCTAGGACACTAAAAAATTTGAAACCAATTATTCGTTTACCATTATCTACAACTATTTACCGTATAATAAAATTGTATTCTATATATGATACATTTACAAGAAAAATAGCTTTATCAATAGAAAAATATTCGCTTTTGTCGAATTTTTATAAAAAATAGTTAGATAATTAAAATAAAGCCCATTTCGGGCTTTTAGTTTTTGCAATATTTATGCATTTCCATATATACCTTTTCAGGAGTTATTGGCAAACTTCTTAAATTAACGCCTACAGCATTGTAAATAGCTGCGGCTATGGCAGGTGGTGGAGTATTTATTACTACCTCTCCAATAGATTTTGCTCCAAATGGACCAGAAGGCTCGTAGCTTTCCACAAAATCTACCCTTACGCTTTTTATGTCTTTTCTGCAAGGTATTTTATACTGCATAAAGGAATCCGTATCCATCTTTCCTTTATAATTATATCGAACCTCCTCATACATTGCCATCCCAATACCTTGAACTATTCCCCCTTCAACCTGAATTCTTGCTAACTTTGGATTTATAACAGTCCCGCAATCCACAACGGCCACATAATCCACAAGTTCAAATTTGCCAGTCTCTGTGTCCACTTCAACCTCAGCAAAGCCTGCTATAAAAGGTGGAGGTGAAATAGTACTCCCGTGGGTTGCATTTCCTACTAGTTGCCTATGCAAAGGACCTACTATAACCTTCTGGGAAAGTTCCCTAACCGTGATCTGAGTTTTTCCATCAACACTTCTTAATATCTGTCCCTCAAGTTCAACTTCATTAGCTGGAACTGCGAGTAATTCTGCTCCAGCCTCTTTTATTTTCACTAAAAGGTCCTCGGCAGCCTTTACAACTGCCATTCCTGTGACATAGGTAGTACTTGAAGCATAGGAGCCAGGATCATATGGACATACATCAGTATCCGCTGCTATAATTGTTATATTGTAAAAATCAGTATTAAGTACTTCTGAAGCCATCTGTAATAATATTGTATCACTACCTGTACCCATATCTGTTGAACCAGTAAGTAGAGTGTAGCTTCCATCATCATTTAACCTTATTTCTATAGATGCTGTATCAATATTTGCTATACCTGAACCCTGCATTGTTACTGCCATACCTATGGCCCTTACTTTATTAGGCGAAATTTGTATTGATGGGAACTTTTCCTCCCATCCTATTATTTTTTTCCCCTTTTCAATGCACTTATCAAGTGTTGAACTATAAAAGGTCTCTCCATTATACGCTATTGACTTTCCTCCCTTTTTCATAAGATTTTTCATTCTTATTTCTGTGGGATCCATATTAAGTTTACTGGCCAACTGATTAACAGCAGATTCAAGAGCAAATCCTCCTTGCGTTGCACCATACCCTCTAAGTGCCCCTGCTGGCATCTTGTTTGTGTAAACTACTTTACCGGAAAATCTTACTGCAGTTGTCTTATTGTAAAGTGGTAATGTCTTTTCACCCACTACCCAAAATGTAGTTGGTGCATGTTCTCCATAGGCCCCCGTATCTGATAGACCCTCTATATCTACTACTCTAATATATCCTTCATTATCTGCTCCCAGCCTTACTTTTAATCTCATGGCATGTCTACTAGAAGTGCAGCTGAAAGTTTCTTTTCTATCATAAACTATCTTTGATGGTTTACCTGTTTTTAAGGTAACTAATGCTGTAAATATCTCAACAGCAGCAGTTTGCTTACCTCCAAAGCCTCCACCTATTCTAGGTTTTATCACTCTGAGCTTACTTGAAGGTATTCCAAGCGCTCTTGATAAATGCCTTCTGACATGAAAAGGTATTTGAGTGGATGTTACCGTTATGAGTCTTTCTGCGTAATCAATATAACTGAAAGATCTATAGGTTTCCATCATTGCATGAGCCTGAGCCTGAGTGTAATAAGTTTCTTCTATAACTATAGAGCACTTTTTAATTTCCTCTTCTACATTACCAAACTCTACATCATGGGTAACTACTATATTTCTCTCTTTTTCCATGCCTAAGTTGATATTACAATGCAAATCTTCTTCATTATGAACTATTGATTTATGGTCTATAGCCTTTTCAAAATCTAGTACGGGCTCAAAGACCTCATATTCAACCTTTATAAGTTTCATAGCTTTTAGTGCTGTCTTTTCATCCTCAGCTGCTATTATAGCTACTTCATCACCTACATATCTTACTACCTTGTCTAATATAAGTCTGTCATATGGGGATGGCTCTGGATATGATTGTCCAGCTAATGTAAATCTATTATTCGGTACATCTTTATAAGTTAAAACACACTCAACGCCTACAATATTTTCTGCTCTAGAAGTATCAATTGATTTTATTTTTGCAAAGGCATGTGGACTTCTTAATATTTTAATTACTAATGCTTCCTTCATAACAAGATCATCTGTATATACTGGCTTACCAGTAGCAATGCTCATGCCATCTATCTTTTTATATCCTTTTCCTACAACCTTCATTAAGCCTTCACCCCCAAATACTTTTTAATAGCTCTTAATTGCCCCATGTACCCAGTACATCTACATAAATTACCTGCTAAATAATGATTTATTTGATCATCCGTTGGACTAATAAGTTCTCTTTTCATAGCTATTACTGTAAGCACAAAACCAGGACTACAAAATCCGCATTGCTCTGCTCCCTCATCCGTGAAAATCCTAGCAAATTTCTCTGCTTCATTTTGTACACCTTCAATAGTTATTATACTTTTCCCATGTGCCTTCACTGAAAGGGTTGAACATGAAAGGGTTGGCAAACCATCTATCCAAACAGTGCATATCCCACAGTTCGTGGTATCACAACCTCTTTTAACACTTAAAAAGCCCACTTTTCTAAGAGTGTCAAGTAAAAACTCATCTCCATTTATATGTAACTTATATTTTCTTTGATTTATGTTAAGCTCTATTTGCATGATGCCACCTCCATTACTACCCTTTTTACAAGCACCTTACAAATAGTTCTTCTATATTCAGCTGAACCCCTCATATTGCTTCCGAAAGTTAATTCCTCTGTAACCATTTGCGCTACTTCTTCAACTAGAATTTCACTAAACTCTTCCTTTGAAAGGAGGTTAGAAGCCTTAATAGCTATCATTGCAGTGTTGGGTCTTGCACCCACTACAATTCTCCATTTATTATCTAATTTTGACACCGTTAAATTTAAAATTGAAAAATCAGTTGAAGAATTTCTAAATGACTTATAAAGTGCCTTTGTAGCATTTTTTTTGATGAATATTCGAGTTAGGATATCCTTCTCATAGGGACTTTTTAAGAATTCATTAAGTGGCATTCTTCCAGCTTTATAAAGTTCTACTTCTGTGTCCAAAGCGAGAAGTGCTGTTATTACATCTGAAAATCCATATTTTGAAAATACAGCTGCTCCAATATTCACTACATTTCTAAATTGAATTCCTATTATGTTCTCTACAGCACTTGTTAATACACCATCAAACCGTTCACTTAGAAGAGGATTTATCTCAATATCCCTAAGAGTAGTTAATGCTCCAATTTCAATATAATCTTCAGTCTCATTAATATAGTTTAAATTTAATTTCGATAATTCTATTGCAGTTCCAATTTTCTTAGAACCCATTTTTAAAAATGCACATCCACCAAGAATTGCATTATTTTTTTTTAATATTAAAAATCTATATGCTTCATCTAAAGTCTGTGGTTGAACTAAATCTTTTATAGTAAACAATAAACTTCCTCCTTCGTTTTTCAGCTAATTCATGTTTATTATACCATGCTTTTAACTTAAAACGAATATTTTATACAAATCTTTGTTTAATGTTTACCTCTGTACGAACATTAGCTTTCTATATAAATATAACATTTGTAATAATTTTCTAGATATTGCTAATAACGAAAAGAAACCACTAAAATATAAATTTTAGTAGTTTTCTCATTTCTATGACCAAATTTTAATAAAGTCCTATCCCTTTTATTACATGTGTTCAAAAGAGAAAGATTTATTTTGTAATAGTATCAAATAACTCTGCTCCTATTTCATCTTTAATTACAGGCCATACTTCACTTTTAACCTTTTTAGCCATCACGTCTAGCTGTGCATCACTGTATTCAACAACTACAGTTCCACCTGCTTTTAATTTATCGATGAATTCTTGCTCTTCAGCTTCAGCACTTTCAAATCTCTCTTTTTCCATTTTTAAAGCTGCGTCTTCCACAACTTTCTTTTCTGCATCTGATAAGTCATTCCAAGTATCTTTACTCATGTATAGGAACCACATTTCGAAGTGATCATTCACAGGTAAGTAGTATTTTGTTAAATCTTTAAAGCTTGAGTAATATCCCTCTGCCCCTGAACCAATAGCACCATCGACAATACCTGTTTGCATAGCTGTAAAAGCTTCTGAATATGCAATAGGAGTTGCGATAAACCCTAATGCTTCAGCTGTTTTTTGATATGCTTCCATAGCAGGAACCCTAATTTTGATTCCTTTTGAAACATTAGGATTTGTAGGTTCTTTTGCTTCTTTAGCCAATGCAATCCCACCAAAATATTTCGGGTAAGTTCCAAGAAGCATAATATTTTCCTTATCAAACATTTTTTCTATTTCAGTAATTAACACGCTATCCCTTGCATATACTTTCCTCACATCATCCCATGTGCTTACAATATAAGGTGCGCTTGCAATTGCCATGGCCTTCGTTACACTTGTCCCCGCTGGTGCTAGTTGCATCGTAACATCTCCTAAAGCTACACGTTCTTGTACCACCGTATAGTTTCCTAAGGAACTGGCCGGATATATCTCAGTTGTTATTTTGCCTTCTGAATTAGTTTTTATATCCTCAGCAAAGGCTTTTATGTCTATATCTGTAGAAGTACCTTCTGGTCTAACATGACTGATTTTCCATGTTCTTTCTTTGCTTTCATTGACTTTTGCACTATCTCCAGTTCCTCCACAACCAACCAAAGTTAATACTAATGATAAACTTAATCCAAGCACCGTAATTAATTTACATTTTCTTTTCATTTTTAATCCCCCTTATTTTAAATTATTATGCTAACCCCATTAATTTGGGTAAGTATAATGAAAGTGATGGCCAAAATGTTGTTAAAAACACGACAGGTACATATCCAAATATCAAAAATACCATAGTAGGTTTTAATATTTCACTAAACTCACATTTTCCTATTCTCATGCCTAGATATAGAATACTAGCATAAGGTGGTGTAACTCCGCCCATAGCCAAATTCACTCCCATTATTGCAGCAAAATGTACTGGACTTATTCCTAATTGAGTAACTAAAGGTAGTAATAATGGTGCAACAAGAATCATACCTGTAATATCGTTTACAATCATTCCTACAAGGAATAGAAATACATTAATGATTATAAGAAGTATGATTCTATTTGAAGTAACACTAAACAATATTTGTATCAGTGCTTCTGGTACCTTTAATAACACGTAGGTTTGACTTAACATTAAAGTAAATATGATCATGGTCATGATCGCACCAATTGACGTTGCGGATTCATCCACTACACCTTTTAACTTTTTCATATTTAATTCTTTATAAACCCAAAACCCAATAGGAATAGACACAACCCCTGCAACAGCCGCAGCTTCTGTCGGTGTGAAAATCCCACCATATATTCCTCCTAAAATAATAATCGGTAATGAAAGAGCTGGTATTGCTTTAAACATTCTATTAATATTTCTTTTCATCTTTTCTTCTTTAGGAATATCTGGTGCCAAGATAATATCGGGTAACTTACGAACCCATATCATATTGATAACAGAAAAAGATATAATTATCATGATTCCAGGTCCAACAGTTGATAAGAATGCTGCTAAAATTGATGTATCTGTAACCCATCCATAAAAAATCATAATAACACTAGGAGGAATCAATAATCCAAGTACTGAAGATACAGTAACCAATGATGTGGCATATCCTCTAGGATAACCTTGTTCCACCATTCTTGGAATCAAAATAGGTCCAGTTGCAGCAACCCCAGTAAAACCACTTCCTGAAATGGCCCCAATAATTGCACAAGTTAAAACAGCCACAACACCTATTCCTCCTTTGATTTTTCCTACAAGTATATCTGCAAAATTCAATAAATGCTTTGCAATACCGCTAGATCCCATAATCATACCAGCTAATATGAACAATGGACTGGCTATCAAAATTGGACTAATCATTTGATTAAATCCCCATAGCATCATACTTTGCATTGAAGCCCCACCAAAAATTGCCATGAAAGCCAATGCTCCGCCAAAACAAAAGGGTAACGGTATACTAAACATTAGTAAAATCACAAGAAAAATCACATCAAAAAGAACTATAGTTAACATTTTACGCCCCCTTTACTTTTATACCCTAAATGCCCTCTGAGAATTTGCACCATATCATATAGTTCTATGCCCGCATACATTGTCATTAAAAATAGTCCTATAAAAAGTGCACTTTCACCGAAAAACATTGGTATATGAAGAAGGTCACTTATTTTCCACATTTTTAAAGAATATGCAAAATACCACCAGGCCCAATATGTCAACCACACGCTGACTATAAAAGCTACCGAAGTTTTAATGACTTTAAATATCGCTATACTTTTTTCCTTCTTAATATACAATGATAAAATACCACATTCTATGTGATTTCTCTCCCTTGATGCATTTGAGCCACCTAACATATAAAGCCATATGGTAGGAAAAAGCATTAATTCCTCAATTCCCATAAGAGGCAGATGTAGCACATATCTCAAAATAACTTGCACAGTTACCAATAATGGTAAAGCAAATATTAAAACCATAAGAATTTTTTGTTGGATTTTAGCAAGCACTTCGAGTATCCTATCACTAATAGCTAACTTGTCCATTTTATTCCCCCCCTTGATATTTTGCGTTTAAGATATTGATCATGAATGATTAAGAAATTTGTTTGTTTAAAAATCATACTGTTCAGTTGTCCTACTTCTAATATACCATACTTTTCCAATTTTTGCATTGTTTTTTTAATTTTCTTTATATTTTTAATCTTCTGACTATTTAGATTTTAATATTGCACACATATTTACCAATTTAAATGTAGTTAATAGAAGATTTTCTTCCATAAAAAATTCTTCTATTAACTTTTAGTTGCTATTTTCAATCCACTTGTTCCTCTTCTTCTATTCTTGCCTTTAGTATATTTAATGATTTTTCAATATGATTAAACATCATATCTTTAGCTGCAACGGAATCCCCTTTTCTAATAAGGGATAGTAACTCAGTGTGTTCATTTAATTCCTCTGTCAAAATGTATTCACTTAAATGCTTGAAAAACATTTTACTTCGAAAGCCAATTAAATTTTCTGTTATACTTTCTAACAAATTGTTTAATATATCATTATTGGCCATACCAAAGATGTATCGGTGAAATTCAAAACCCATATCAAATGTATAATTTTTTTCTTTATAAGCTTTTGCTGATTTTTTAATTATGTCTTCAAGGATTTTAATATCTTCCTCTGTAGCATTTTTTACCGCTTTACTTACTAACGCAGGTTCAATAATTAATCTTGTTTCCATTAGTTCTATCATGGAGCTATCTGTCTTAATCAATGTAGATAACTTCATATTATTCATATTAATCACGGCAGAGTCAGATACAAAAGTACCGACTCCCGTTTTCGATGATAGAATTCCCACAAGTTCTAATGATTTTATAGATTCTCTTATTGAATTTCTACTAATTTCAAAACTCTTTGACAACTCAATTTCTCCAGGTATCTTATCCCCAGGTTTCCAAACCCCTTCATTTATCATCTTAATAATTTGATTTACTATTTCTTGATATAGATTTTTTTTCTTAACAGGTATAATCATTTTAACCCTCCAAATGTAGTATTTGTTTAAATATAGTACTGTTTAAATATAGTACTGTTTAAATATACTACATCTGATACAGTTTTCAAAGACTTTTGTGATTTTATTAACTATTCATAAATATTCCCAGTATTTCACCATCAATTAAGACGCCATTACTGTTTTTATCCCAGTATTTACATAGTATAACAATTCTTCAATACTCATTTTATCTAGTTCGAGATTTTCCAATGTTCTTGCATTAATATTAATATCTTGATCTAATACATACCTACCTAAGTTGCATATGGTTTCCATCATAGCAAATCCAACCCCTGCTTTTTTTGCCAAAGATACCATTGGAACTAAACCCATTGGAATATCCTCAAGGACATATCTTGTTTCAATTTTTTTCTGACCCACTATCTCACTATATGCGAGATTTTTTTTAACGACCTCTGATAAATTTTCCCCTTCAACTTCATACAGAATTTTATATAGTTCTAATACAGTAGGTAATTCTAATCCAAATGACTTTCCTAGTTCAACCCTTTCTTTATCTAAGTTTTGAACGAATTTCCCTACGCTAGGAGTAATTCCATCCCAATAGTATTTCCAATCATGCTTAGATTCGATCATTGATGTATTCAGTAATGTTGGAGCTGGATGCATAACAGCATTTAAATTACTTAAACTTGTTTCTAGCACGTTTTTTCCTGGAATCATCTGTGGGAAAGCTTCCCGTAATTTTGCAATCACTTCATCTGTTCTATTAGCTGGCAGTGCAGCAACCATAAGGTTTTTTTTAATTCCTTTAATGGACGCAGTCCCCGTTTTCGATGCCCTGCAAGCATAAAGTAGGGATAAAGATTCTGCAATCACTACATCTGCTTTACAACCCTCATCATCAAAAACTTTTCTAAATTCCAATGCTCCAAGAGTTGCTCCTGGGTGAATAAAGACAATTTGACCATCGTTTACATGAGATGCCAAAGCCTTGGCAATTACCTTATGTGCCAACGCAGGTGCAACAACCATAACAATATCGGCATCTTCCACAGCTACTTTCATATCAGTGGTTGCGAAAACCTCCCCAAATCCATTCACAGCTCCCTCTACAAAAATACCTCCCTGTTGATTAATAACCCTAACCGTTTCAGGTATTATGTCAAACAATTTAACGGAAAACCCTAGTATTCCTAAATGTCCAGCAGATGATTGTCCTCCATTTCCTCCGCCAATAACAGCCCATTTCAACTTTTTATGTTCCATATTAAAACTCCCCCTCTTTTTTATTTGCTTTACTGTTTAATTGTTGTACTGTACTACAACTATACTACTACTTTTTTTTTGGTAAATCAATACAATTCTGAATATTTTGAAAAGTTAATTTATTCACAATATTGTTCTACATTTAACTTGTTTTTTATTCCATAAATAACTTTTCTTATTTTCATATTTTTGTTATAATTAGTAACAAATGGATCTATAATAAATGCATCAAATTTATTATCCTTAAGACACTGGAAAAGAGTAAGGTTAAAACTTTCTACATTATGTTTAAATCAAAAAAATTTCTAAACTGATTTCCGTCATGACAAAAGATTAAAGTAAAAAACCCATTCATTATATGCATGAATGGGTTTTTGTCAAAACGTATAACTAGATCACACAAGGGGGTATTTTATGAATCCAGTATTCGTAATTGTAGCTAGTACAATATTTATATTAGGTGGAGCATCAATGTTATCCTTATATATAGGAAAAAAAAGTAGTGATTCTAGTTGGGCAACAGGTGGTCGCAACCTTCCTTTATATGTAATAGTAGGCACCCAATATGCTACTGTAATGGGAGGTGGTATGTTAGTTGCCCATGTTGGAATAGGATATCAATTTGGATGGTCTGCAGTCACATATGGTCTTTTTGTATCCGGTGGTTTAGTTATGCTTTCAATAATCGCAAATTGGTTAAGAAAAGAGAAATTCACTACTATTCCAGACATAATCGAAAAAATATATGGTAAAAATAAACTTTTGTTAGGACTAACAATTTTCATGACTATAATAGTTCCTTTTGGATGGTTATGTACGCAATTAGTTGCTTTTGGAAAGATTTATTCATATATGACTGGTATTTCAATGAATGCTTTAATCATAGTTTTCGCAATAATTAGTTTAGCTTTCGTGCTTCCAGCAGGTCTTGCATCGGTTGCCTGGACTGATTTTTTATTCGGTTGTCTTATGTTAGTTATGTCAGTTGCTTCACTAATACTCGTAACAAAAATGGGTGGAGGAATAAGTAGTATATTAGCTAATTCACCTCCAGAACTTTTAAAATTCCCTAAAAGTATGGGAGCAGTCGGAGGATGGACTATATTACTATGGGGATTAGCTATTATACCAGGTACTCTTACAAATCAAATGTGTTATCAACGTATATTTGCAGTTGATAATGTTAAAAATGCTAAGAAGAGCCTTATTATCAGTGCAATATTGATTTTATTTGGAGATATTTGGGCTTCATATATGGGTATTTCTATAAAATCAGTAATGCCTAACATTGCACCTGAGATGGCTGCAAGCTACTTTTTAAGTAATATACCCCTTTGGTTTATGGCTATATATTCTGGATTCCTTGTTGCTACTATTATGTCAACAGCAGATAGTGCTGTGCAATCTATCGTTGTAAATTTTACGGAAGATCTTTATAAGAAAATTGTTAATCCTAATATCAATGATGATAAAAAAATATTAAATCTTTCACGTATTTTAGCTGTAACTGTTATTACATCAGCAGTGGCTTTATCAATATTATATCCACATGCTTTATCTTGGCTTATAGCGACTTATGCATATTCTGCTTCAGCATTATTATTTCCGATTTTTGCAGGATACTTCCTACAAAACAAAAATTTCCTTACTCAGAAAGGTGCTATAGGAAGTATGTTCTGTGGATTTATCGGATGCTTAGTAGCTCAAATAATGAACACAACCGTTCCCTACGTTGCATTTGGTTTAATAACTTCTTTTCTAGGATTAATTCTAATAAGTTACTTTACAAAAAAATCGGTTTATTCAAATAAAACTGTTAATTTGAAAGCGACAGAGCAGTAGGTATGATAGAGTCTAAACCTCGTAGTGATACTTTTTTATCAATTGATGCGTTGAAATATGTAAATAGAATGGACCATGTTTAGCGAAACAAAAAAAATACAAAACACTTGGTTTTAATAAATCACGGGTTTAAAGGACTCTAAATATAAATTATAAAACAGTTCAAAATTTTGGGACATAACTTGCTGATGGAACTTTTGAACCATTCCTATATCCATCACGTGCAAATATATATGTGAAATCTAACGAATTATCCATTCCCCTAATATCACTTGCATCTCTATTGTTTAGATAATTCGAAAATTTGAAAGTGTATATAGGGATATATTTGTAATGATATTGTGAAAAATTCATTTTCACTTATAATTCCAAATTAATTTCAACAATTTATGGAATAGCAAAAAATCTTATAGGCAAAGTTCCATTACCTATGCCATTGGTTAATACTATATCTCTATTTTCCTCATGGACTATTTTCTTCAAGTACCTTTGACCATATTTAGACGATGTATGTGGTGCATATAATCCAAAAAAGGTTATTTAGCCTCCATTGGTATGTCCTGATATCCCTAAGTCATAATTAATCAGGTTTTTATAATCGTTAAAAGAACTTGAATTTATCTCATTTAGTAGAGCTTCCCTTCGGTTAAAATAATCGTGATTCCCTAGTACCGTAAAAACCACTAACTTAAATTCTAATTTTCTTATAATTTCAAATGATTCTTTTAAATACTTGCTTACATCTTTATTACTTTTTACTGAAATATCTAAATAATCTCCACCTATTATTATAATATCTGGCTTTAGTTTATTAATGCTATTAACTACCTTAATCAATCTCTTAGCCCTAAAAAATCTTCCATAGTGTATATCTGATATAAAATACATTAGTCATACGTTCACCCTTTGCTATCACCATACATTGCTATAATCATACCATTTAAACAATATAATGATTACATTTATTCCGGAATTGGCTACTATAATCTAAATAACGTAAAGAAAACCACTAAAATATAAATTCTAGTGGTTTTCTCATGGATATTTCCCAAATTCTAATTCAATCAAATAGATTTTATTATTTACTCTTATTACGAGTCTTAACATCAAATATTACCGCAATTACTAGTACTGCGCCTCTAATAATGTACTGATAAGATATCCCTGTACCCATTAGATTCATTCCACTTATAAGTGATGACATAACTAGGGCACCTACTATAGATCCGGTAACTTTTCCTATACCACCATCAGCTGAGACTCCTCCAACATAGGCTGCAGCTATTGCATCTAGTTCGAATAGTGTTCCTGCTGTAGTTGATGCTGACTGGAGACGTGATGAAAATAGGATACCACATAGACCAATTAACATGCCCATAGAAGCAAAAACTATATAGGTAATCTTCTTTACATTTATACCACTAAGTTTTGCTGCCTCAATATTACCACCAACCGCATATATATGCCTGCCAAGCACCGTTTGCATTGTTACATAATGGTAGATTGCAACCACTGCTATAACTATAACTACAGTCCATGAAAGTCCATTATACCCTGCAAGAATCCATGTTATATACGCAATAATTGCAGAAACAAATACGAGCTGAAAAATAAATATTTTCATGGATACTACTTCGAAATTGTATTTAATTTTATTTTTTCTTGTATTAAGAATACTCAAGGCGTATAGAATTATTGCCAGAATCCCTATTAGTATAGTTAATAAATGAATTCCCTGAATACTCGCTATATCGGGGATAAACCCATTTCCTATAGCATTATATGCATCATTGGAAATAACAATTGTTCCTGAGCTCTCAGTTAATAGAAGTATTCCTCCTCTAAAAATTAGCATGCCTGCAAGGGTTGCCACGAAAGAAGGTATACCCATTGTAGCTATTAAAAATCCATTAAAGAGTCCAATTAACATACCTACTACCAAAACTATAATTATAGTTACAATGAAAGGAGCATTAAATCTTGTTAGGAGAATAGCTGCGATTGCCCCCATAAATCCTGAAGCAAATCCTACTGACAAATCTATATGTTTTATTACAATAACTAGAGTCATACCTACTGCTAGTACTGCAATATAACCAGTTTGATTAATAAGATTGCTAATATTTCTTGATGATATAAATAAGCCATTAGTCGTAATTGTAAATATAATCATTATAACTACTAGTGCAATATACATTCCATATTCACGGATATTTTGTTTTAACAAATGTTTAGCTTCTTTAAAAAATTCCATAACTATACCCCCTAATTAGCTGCGAGCTGCATTACTTTTTCTTGTGTTGCTTCTTCCTTTGACATCTCCCCGACAATTTCCCCATCCGACATTACATATAGTCTATCACTCATTCCTAATATCTCAGGAAGTTCAGATGAAATCATAATAATGCTCATACCTTCCTCCACAAGCTTATTCATTAGAGTGTATATTTCATATTTTGCTCCTACGTCAATACCTCTAGTAGGCTCATCCAAAATTAATAAATTTGGCTTAACAAACAGCCATTTTCCAAGCGAAACCTTCTGTTGATTTCCTCCACTTAAATTACCAACCGTTTGTGCTATACTAGTAGCTCTAATATTCAATGAAGATTTATAGTAATTTGCCACGTTTATTTCCTCATTTTTATTTATAACTCCACTCTTCTTAGAAAGTTTCTGTAAATCTGCTAAAGTTATATTTGACCTTATATCATCCATAAGTATTAGCCCATTACCTTTTCTGTCCTCAGTAACATACGCAATGCCTTCTTTTATGGCTTGGCTAGGATTTCTAAAATTCATCTTTTTCCCCATGACATATAAATCACCATTTATATTATAGTCTCTAGAATTCCCAAATATACTAAGAGCAAACTCAGTACGCCCTGCTCCCATGAGGCCCGCTATACCTACTATTTCACCTTTTTTAACATTTAAATTTACATTTTGGAGAATTTGCCTTTCTACCTTAGAATCGTATGCACACCAGTCTACTACCTCAAGGACTTTCTCTTCTTCGTTTATATTTTTCATCCTCTTAGGATAAATATCCTCTATTTCACGGCCAACCATATGTTTAATTATTGTATATTCTGAAGCTTTTTCTACGCTAGTATCAAGTGAACAAACACTTTTACCATCCCGCAGCACTGTAATAGTATCTGCTATATTTATGACTTCTTTTAATTTATGGGAGATTAAAATGCATGTTACTCCTTGCTCTTTAAGCTCTTTTATTAAAGTCATCAAATTTTCGCTATCATTTTCATTTAGTGCAGCTGTGGGTTCGTCCAATATTAAGAGACTTACAGATTTGCTTAGTGCCTTAGCTATTTCTACCAACTGTTGCTTACCAACACCCAAATCTCGTACTTTAATTGATGGATTGATATCAAGTTTTACTCTCTTAAGCATATTGTCTGCTTGAACAATTGTTTCATTCCAATGAATATTAAAGCCTTTTTTTATTTCATGACCCAAATATATATTCTCATAAACAGTCATTTCAGGAATAAGCGCAAGCTCCTGATATATTGTTGCAATTCCAACTTTTTCACTATCATTAATACAAGAAAATTTTTGTACTGTATCATTAAATATTATATCTCCACTATATTGGCCATGTGGATAAAGTCCGCTTAACACCTTCATCAGGGTTGATTTCCCAGAACCATTTTCCCCAATAAGGCAGTGAATTTCTCCTCTTTTCACCCTAAAACTAACCTCATCCAAGGCCTTAACCCCTGGGAATATCTTTGTAATATCTTTCATCTCTAATATATAATCACTCATATAAATATTCGCTCCTCATTTAGACATTCACTAAAAGCCAATTTATATAAATAAATAGTGATAGCTGCCTATCACTATTTATTCACTTACCTGCAGTTTCTAATACTTATTTTAAATTTGTAAAATCTGATTCTGGATAGTAACCTGAATCTACTAAAGCAGCTTTTACATTATCCTTATCAATAACTATTACTTCAGTCTGCTTAGCTTTAACATCAACCTTACCATTATTGTATGATCCAGTTGTTTCTGGAGTTTTATCAGTCAATATTTCAACAGCCATTCCTATTGAATCCTTAACTAGAGTACGTACATCTTTGAATACTGTCATAGACTGTTTTTCATCAATTATATATTGTACAGAAGCTTTTTCAGCATCCTGTCCTGTTATCTGGTAACTTGTTATTTTACTGTCTGCTTTAAAAGCATCAGCGATTGCACGAGCTGTTCCATCATTTGGAGCTAATATATATACATCGCCTTTATCTGCATCTGCTGCAGATGTTAAATGAGCTTCAGATTTATTCTTAGCTTCATTGAAGTCCCAGTTTGTAGTAACCTGTCCAATTACCTTACTCATTTCATCACGTGTAAGTGTAGCTTTATCTTTTACAGAATTAGCTTCACTAGAATTCTCTATTACAAAAGTTCCATCAGCTATTTTTGGCTGAAGCACTTCCCAAGCACCTTCAAAAAATAGGAAAGCGTTATTGTCTGAAGCGGCTCCTGCATATAAGTACAATGGATTGTCTTTTCCTGATGCTTTGTCAACTAAAAATTGACCTTGTGCCTTACCAACTGCTATACTGTCAAATGTTACATAGTAGTCAACTGCATCTGTATCTGTGATTAATCTGTCATAAGAAATTACCCTAATTCCTTCTTTTTTAGCTGCTTCAACTGCTCCAGCTGCAGCTGCACCGTCTTGAGGGCATATTATAAGTACTTTTATTCCCTTAGCGATTAAAGCGTCAACATTTTCCTTTTCCTTAGCCGAAGTTCCTTGACTAAAGAGAATGTCTACTGAGTAGTCAGTACCATCAAGGGCTTCTTTAAATCTGGCCTCATCTTGAACCCATCTTGGTTCATCCTTTGTTGGTAAGACTATACCAATATCTACTGTGCTTTTTTCACCACAACCTACCAATGCAAGCATTGAGAAAACCATGGTCCCCATAAGTAACATCGAAATAATTTTTTTCATGTTTGTCCCCTCCTTAATTTTGTACAAAAGTTATGTTTAGACCTTAATAATCCTTATGTAAATTATTGCATAATTTTTAGCACTTGTCGCTGTATACGTTTACCGCATTTGAGTAAAATTTTACTATTGTTTAAAAAAAGTTCACACAGGAGTAAAATTTTACGATAAAATAATACAGTCAGCTTGGTTACCCAATATACTGACTGTATTAATAGTTTATTTTCTATAAATATCATCCTTCATATGAAATCCATCTCTAACTATTGTACTATCGATATTATCTTTCTTAACGGTGGTTGGATCTATTACATAATAAGGTATATTATATTTTCCATTATATATAGTTTCATTAGTGTTAAGAGGTTTTTTTTCTACAAGCTTTATTGCCATTTCTACTGTTGCATCTGCCAATCTTTCTATTGGTTTATATATTGTTGCAAATTGCGTACCATCGACTATTCTCTGACAGGCACCAAGGTCTGCATCCTGACCAATTACAATCACCTTATCTGTAATTCTATGCTCCGACAATGCCTCAATAGCTCCTTCTGCCAAACTGTCATTCCCAGCTATAATAGCATCTATCTTTGTATCCTTTTGCACCACTCTATCTACAACGCTAAATGCATATTCCTTTAGCCAATTAGCGGCCCATTCTTCCCCTACAATATTTATTTTATCATCTACTAAGTAGGGTTTTAATATTTTGTCATAACCCTCTTTAATCATTGTTGTATTGTTATCATTTTTTGCACCGTTTATTATAAGCAGATTACCCTGCTGCACTTTTTCAAGTACTGCACTAGCCATGAGCTCGCCAACCTTCACATTATCAAATGATACATAAAGGTCCACATTTGCGTTTAAAACAAGTCTATCATAGGAAATTACTGGTACACCCTCACGTTTTGCTAAATTAACTGCTTCAGCTGATTTATAATAATCATTTGGCACAATAATAAGCACGTCAATTTCCTGCTCCAAAAAATATCTGACTTGTTTTAACTGATCAAGGTCATCGTTATTTGCATTTTGAACAATAATTTCCGCACCCATATCACGAGCTTTCGCCATTAAAATATCTCTATCCTTAATCCACCTTTCCTCTTTCAATGTTCCAAGTGAAAATCCAATTTTTATTTTTCTTGTTTCATCTTCTAGCTTGCCATTATTGCTTCCTAATGTCCTTGGATTTATCAAATCTCTTATAACATTAAATACCAATACACTTAATACAATTGTAAGTATTGTAATTATTGCTATTTTAAATTTACTATTTTTAACCAATATAAACACTTCCCCCATTTATAAATATTCTGTATTCCGTGGGAGTCATTCCTGTGATTTTTTTGAAAGCTTTAGAATAATAATTAGGATCATTATATCCATTTTTCAAACATATTTCCTTAATACTTATATTTTGATTGGCCAAAAGCTTCATAGATTTCTCTATCCTAAGCTGCGTAAGGTAGTCTATAAAACTTTTCCCTATCTCATCCTTAAATACTTTGCTTAAATAGTTATAGCTAAGATTTACACTCTTCGCCACATCATTTAAGGAAATATCGTGATGATAGTTTTTATTAAGGTATTCTAAGACCATTGGAATACTTCCATATATATCACCTTTTCTTAAGTTTTGCACTTCTTTGGCAAGGTCTGACAGATATACTACAAATTGATTTCTCAGTTCATCTTTATTATTAATTTTGAAAATACTTAAAATTAAAGCCTGCTTAAGTTCTTCTAGTTTATTTAACTTATAGGGTAAATTCTTATCTATTATAAATAATAACTCCATGATCTTAGATTTTATTCTATCAATATCCTCGCCGTAAACACTGGTTAACCAAACATATATCTCAAGGAAAGTTTCCTTACCCTCCTTAATATTAGCTGTTAGCATACTATTGGAAAAAGCATTCTCTTTGTGTAATGGATATGTATCAAATTTGTTGTTTGACGGGATAACATCTTCGTAGTGAGTTACAGCTCCCATTTGAGATGCAGTTGCCGCTATATAAGCTTCATTACAAGATTTCCCAAAGCTTTCCGCCATATATATTTTTCCAATCCCTATCTGATATTTTAAATCTGATAATCCTTTTGTTTTCTCTATTACTTTTTCTGCAATCTTAACGGATTTTTCTCTTGCTAGAGTACTTTCCTCTTCGCCATTTGATGGAACGAATACTATTATTCTATCAATCATAGGATTTCCTATTAGGCATGTACACATAGATTTTAATTTCATATTGAAAACATCATAGAAACTTTGTTTCTCAAAGTTTAGCTTTAAACTGTTTTCTTTTCCTTTAGAATCAAAACTTTCTAATAAAACTGCCATAGCATAACCTTTCGTAAGATTCATGGAAAATATCTTTTCATAAAATTCCATATCCGTAAACATTCCAATATTGAATAATTTATTAGAAATAAATTGCGCCTCTAGGGATGGCATAATCCTATTCATTTTTTCTTTTAGCTCAATCTCTCTAATTAAATTACTTCTTTTCATTTCAATGTTAATTTTTATATTATTAAGGGTTTCTATTAATTTATTTTTATTAATAGGCTTTAGCAGATATTCAAAAACACCCAGATTTAATGCCTCTTTTGCATAATCAAAGTATTCGTAAGCAGTAATTATAACAAACGCAGTATCATTATTAACCTTTTTAATCTGTCTTATAGCCTCAACGCCATCAATCCCTGGCATGTGAATGTCCATGAAAACAATATCTGGTTTCAGGCTTATAGAAGTTTCAATAGCTTCCCTGCCTGTGCTTGCAGTAGCGACAACCACCACATCTTTAACATTTTTAGAAACAATCATTTTAATTGAATCTAATACAAGATACTCATCGTCGGCAATTAAAAGTTTTAGCATATTCTCCACACCTTCCTAAGGATTATATAATCGCGGGATTGTTAGTGTCACTTTTGTACCGTACAAAAGTTTGCTCTCTATACTTATTAATTTCTGATTATCTGTAATATTAAATAGAATTTGTAGCCTTTGTAGTACATTGTTTATACCTATGCCTGTAAATCGTTTTTGGGAGTCTACGTCATCCTTATACGAACTTATGATATTATTTATACAATTTGAATCCATACCTTTGCCGTTGTCTATTACCTCAATTAAAATATTCTCTTCAGAAGATTTAATATTTAAGTGTATCTCACCATTTCTTTCTAAATCCTGCAGACCATGGATATAGGCATTCTCAACAATTGGTTGTATAATTATTCGTGGTATCCTTATATCCAATGACTGCTCATCTATATCACTGTAGAAAGTAATTCTGCTTCCAAACCGTATTTTCAATACCTGCATATAATTTTTTACGTATTCAATTTCATCACGGAGTGGAACAAGATCCTCGATATTTTTTAAATTATATCTGAATAACTGTGCAATGTTCTCCATAAATAGGGATGATTTTTCTGCCCCCTCTATTAAAGCCAATTGAGAGGCTGCATTTAATGTATTGAATAGAAAATGCGGATTAATCTGAGATTGCAAAAACTTAAGTTCAGCTTCCTTTAGCAGTGTTTTCATTTTTAAATTTTGATATTCCTGTTCCTTAAGTTTTTTTTCAACCTCAGCATGCTCTTTTAATTCATCGATATAGTTTCTTATATTTTTTACCATCTTTATAAATGCACTGGCAAGAATATCAGTTTCATCGCCAGTATGTGTTTGTGTTAGCTCTATATCAAAATTCCCTTCCGCTATTTTTTCTGCAGAATGTGACAACTGCTCTATTGGTTTTGTCAAACTATAGGTAGAATACACCGCTATGATGATATTTACGATAATGGCAACTATTATTACAATTATATTAACATAGCTTATAATTTTCATGCTCTTATTTATTGTTTCGTACTTTTCTGAACCACTCTTTAATTTAATATCTAAAAGTTTAGTATTATACAGCTTAATGTAACTGCTAATTTCGCCCGACCGTCGAAAATTAGTAATATATTTGCTACTTATTCTACCACGCTTTGCTTGCACTGCATTATCACTCTCTATCATTAACTCATCCAGCATATTTCCAATGTCCTTAAGGAACAAATGCTCATCATCATACTCTTTTGTGACAGGCATCTGATTTCTTATAGCTTTAAGCTTATTATAATAGTTATAATAACTAAGTAAATCTTCAGAGGCTGTAGTTGTCAAATATTTTTCTAGCTCTGTCATCATAAGGTCGACATCATTTTTTAAGTCATTTAAATATATGTAATCAATAATTGTATTATTTGTGTTTTTTAAAATTACTCTCGAATTGTTATAGGAAAAGATACTAGTAACACCAAGTATTGCTATAGTTATTAGGAAGTACATAATAAGTTTTTTTCTAATGCCAAAAAAATTAAATATATGATGTTTCATATTTTAACCACCTAATTTAAGTACTTGTCATCTTTTTTTTCTATCTTCCGTATAGGTTTATATTCTTCCAGATTTCTCTTTGTAATTACCTCTATATCTATGTCTATAAAGGCTGGAATTGGTTTACCTTCTTTTATATCTACCATAGCCTTAAGCCCATCGTATCCCATTTTATAGGCATCACTTGCAACAGTTCCATAGATAATGCCCTTATCTATATATCTAAGTATCCGCTCCGAGCTACCGTATCCTACCAATATAATATCTCCTACCCTATTTCTATCAACTATAAATTGAGCAGTTCCTAAGGTATCTGCTGAGCTCACTGTAAATATAGCATTTATCTTACTCTCGGAGTTAATTATTTTCTGAGTAATTTCCTCTGCACTTAAAACCCCCATTTTAGAGCTGTAGTTTTTAATTATTTTTATACCAGGATAATCTTTTAAAGTACTTATAAATCCACTCATCTTCAAATTCTGCTCTACCGAGTCTTGGCTTACGTCCTCACTTGAGATAATAGCAATATTGGCTTTGCCATCTGTTGCTTCTATTAACATTTTTGCTGCTTCACTTCCAATAATAAAACTGTTTATACCTACAAATGTCTGTCGTTTACTTTTGCTTGCATCGTTTTCAAAAGTTATAACAGGTATCTTATTATAATAAGCATTATCAATGGCTGTTGTAAAATCTACCGCACTAGAAACATGCGTAATAATCCCATCCACTTTTGATAAAGTTGCAATATCAATATATTTTAACTCCTCATTAGGGTCATTAAAACGAGGTGCAAAAAACTCAACCGCAACATTATTATCCTTAGCGGATTCCTTGGCTCCTTTTATTACTTCAATCCAAAATGGATCTACAGAATTTTGAGCAATGAAGTAAAAATGATGTTTTGGTTTAAAAAGGGGTTGAGTGATTTCCTCTTTACGAAGCCAGAACAGAGCTAGGCTTGAAACAGAAATCAAAACTATCAGTATGAAAATGGCATGCTTATATAGAAATCCGACTAAATTTTTAAAGATTATCATTTCATATCTTTCCTTCAACTAAGTATTTTCTTCTTTTATGCTTGTCCTTTTGTAAACTGTTATATTAAAAATTATACCATTAGTTTAAATATATGTAAAATAATTTTTCAATATCCTTTTTTACTCTTCTATGATAGAATATTTCCAATTGTCTGTTGCTAATTAGTATGAGAATCAGTTATAATTACTACATAATGGTAGAAATATCGTACTAAATGTTAAATAATATTGTAGAAGAAGGCGTATTATTTTGATTAAACTTCAAAGCAGCGACCACAGAAAAATCCCTCTTTTAGATAAAATAGGTTATGGTTCTGGAAATTTTAGCACAGGTATTGCAACTCAAGTTATAGGCACCTATTTAGTTTTTTACTGTACTGTTATTCTTAATATGCCTGGTAGCTATGTTGGTTTGGCTTTAAGTCTAAGTATAATTTGGGATGCCATCACTGACCCTTTAATGGGATATTTTTCAGACAAGACTAAATCTAAGATTTTCGGAAGACGCCATCAATATATACTTATAGGAGGGATTGGCCTCGGAATATCTAATTACCTTTTATGGAATATGAAGCAAGGGTTATCAAATAACTTAAAGTTTGCAATTATATTCGCTCTAATTATAGTAATCAAAACCTTCAACACAATCTATTTAACCCCATATACTGCTCTTGGTGCTGAATTATCTAATGATTACAATGAAAGAACTAGCATTCAAGGAATTAAAACTATTTTCTTTCTTCTTGGCCTAGCCTTTGTATCAGTTTTTGGAATGTTTGTTTTTTTTCGTTCTACGAGTGAGTTCCCTGCTGGGCAACTAAACCCTGGCGCCTATAGTTCGATGGGGCTTTTTTCCTCAATTCTAATCATTATTTTTGCCCTTATTTGTTTTTACTCCACAAAAAAATACATTCCTATTCTAAGAGTCCATGCTGAGAAAGGAATAATTAACTCAGAGATAAATACTCCGTTGTCAGCCTTTAAAGAAATTTTTCATAACAGAATCTTTAGATGTGTGGCCTTTGCACATATGTTTACAAATATAGCTTCTGCACTGGTTGCAAATACAGGTTTACATGTATTCACGTATACATTTTCCCTAAGTAGTAACCAAATTGGCCTTATCGTCGGAATACAACTTCTAGTTTCCATACTATCTCAACCTATATGGTTTCTAGCATCTAAAAAATTAGATAAGAAACCTTCGATGATTTTGGGTATTATATTTTGTATTATAGGTAGTTTATTCTTCCTTGCACTAGTTCTTATGAAGGAGTATGTTATGGGCAATGCATTTTACTTCATTCCCTTTGCAATACTTGTAGGTTTTGGAACAGGAGTACTTTTCACTCTGCCTTTTTCAATGCTTGCAGATGTCATTGATTTAGATGAACTTAATACTGGAAGAAGGTCTGAGGGAAGCTATTACGGTTGTCTAACATTGTTTTATAAACTCTCACAATCCCTAACCCTCTTACTTATAGGTTTTATATTAGATCTAGTTAAATTCAATGCAGGCCTTCCAATGCAAGCTGAGAGCACCGTAATTATTCTTGGATTAATGCTAAGTATAGGCTCAGCTTTAAGCTTTATAGCAGCACTTATAAGCATCTCGCACTATACTCTTAATAGATCAAAGGTTGAGGATATTCAAAAGAAGATTGCTGAAAAATCGAATTCAATAAATATTACCAAAGATGATAATATATCTAATTAACAATGGAGGCGAAATATATGTCAAGTATTATTAAAAATGGAACTATTGTAACAGCCAGTGATATTTATAAAGGTGATATATATGTAGAAGATGGCATAATAAAGGAAATTGGAATTAATATAATTAAAAAATGTGATGAAATTATAGATGCGGAAGGTAAATATGTTATCCCAGGTGGCATAGACGTTCATACACATTTGAATTTAGATGTAGGGTTTGCTGTGACAAATGACGATTTTTACACTGGCACAGTTGCAGCAGCTTGTGGTGGTACTACAAGCATCATAGATCATATGGGATTTGGACCAATAGGATGCAATTTACATCATCAAGTTAAAACTTACCATGAATATGCAAAAGATAATGCCGTAATAGATTATAGCTTCCATGGTGTTGTTCAGCACGTAGATGATAATATAATTTACGAGATGAAAGAAATTGTAGATATAGAAGGTATCCCTAGTTTTAAAGTTTATCTAACCTATGGCTTTAAGGTAAGTGACGGAGAGGCTCTAAAAGTTTTAATTAGATTAAATGAATTAGGTGGAATTACCACAGTACATGCGGAAAACAATGACGCTGTAAATTATTTTAGAGAAATGTTTATAAAAGCAGGTAAAAAGGCGCCTATATATCACGCTCTAAGCAGACCAGAGGAATGTGAAGCAGAAGCTATTAGTCGTATGATAAATTTAGCATCGCTTGCAGATAATGCTCCATTATATATTGTTCATTTATCTACTAAGCTAGGACTAGACTATATAAAAACTGCCCAAAGTAAGGGACAAAAGGTTTATGCCGAAACATGTCCTCAATATTTATTATTAGATGAAGAAAGATATAACGAGCCTAATAATCAAGGTTTAAAATATATAATGAGCCCACCTCTTAGGAAAAAACATAATCAAAAGGAACTTTGGAAAGGATTAAGGGATGGAAATATTCAAGTAGTAGCAACTGACCATTGCCCTTTCTCTTTTAATAAAGAGAAACAATTAGGTAAGGATGATTTCTCTAAATGTCCAAGTGGAGGACCTGGAATAGAAACTAGAATGCCACTTATGTTTTCAGAAGGTGTTATGAAAAACCGAATTGACATAAATAAATTTGTTGATGTAACTAGTACCTCGCCCGCTAAAATATTTGGAATGTATCCTAAAAAAGGTACAATTGCTGTAGGATCAGATGCAGATATAGTTTTAATTGATCCAAAAAAAGAAGTTACATTAACTGAGAGTATGCTTCATGAAAACGTTGATTACACATCTTATGAAAATATGAAATTAAAGGGCTATCCTGTGCTTACTATGGTGAGAGGCAAAGTTATAGTCAGAGATAATAATTTTATTGGTGATAAAGGATATGGTCAATTTATTAAACGAAAAAATTATATTAAATAAAAAAAGACCTTTCGGTCTTTTTTTATTTAATATTGATTTACTAATAGTTTTCTAGGCCTTCACTTTTCCTAAAATCATATCAACGATGAACGCTGTTGCAGCTAATACAAGTAGCCAATGGATCATAACGCCACCAATGCTAAATGCAAGTCCCATCACCCATAAAAATAATACTATTCCACCTATCCAACTTAAAAAACCCATTTAAATCACTACCTTTCACATATATATTGTTAAAAAAACCTCTGTAGGTATTATAATTACCTAAATTTCGATTATGTATTCTCATTTTTTTAACAAAAATAAGTGGAGAAAAATGTTTGTAATATATTGTATTATAAAATTAAAAGCGATGATAAAATTATCATCGCTTTATATTCTCATATTCTACCCATTCAATTATCCAAAGAATAGCATGATGGATTTAATTATAACAAATTCATTAGTCTTACTACATTCTCAGCAGTCTTTTCCATATTTACTTTACCCATTAATAACGCTTCATCCAAAGTAGTTAACTCCTTAATAATGCTAAATATTGAGTCAATACCCTTATCATATAATACCTCTATATCTTCTCCGATTCTTCCAGCAAAGGCTATTACAGGTTTATTATATTGTTTTGCAACTATTGCTACCCCTAAAGGGGTTTTACCATATTGAGTTTGGGAATCTATGCTTCCCTCACCTGTCCAAACCATGTCAGCAAGTTTTACTTTTTCCTCAAGCTTTGTATATTCAATAACCATTTCTATACCCTTTTTCAAATTTCCATTTAAAAATGCCATAAGACCTGCTCCAAGTCCTCCGGCAGCTCCCGCCCCAGGTACATCTAGGATATCTTTGCCTAATTGTGCTTTTATAATGCTAGCATAATGTCTTAAGTTATTATCTAATTGTTCTATCATTTGTGGCGTAGCTCCCTTTTGTGGTCCAAACACATTTGATGCTCCAGCATCTCCACACAATGGATTATCAACGTCACAAGCTACTTCTACTACTACATTCTTGAGTCTTTTGTCAAAATCAGTAAGATCAATGCTCGCAAGCTCACTTAATTTTCCACCGCCAAACCCAATTTCATTGCCACTCTTGTCCATAAGTTTTCCACCTAATGCCTCAATAACCCCTGCACCGCCATCATTAGTTGAGCTGCCACCTATCCCTATTAATAATTTTTTTACTCCATAATCTAAACAAGCTTTTATTAATTGACCAGTACCATAAGTTGTAGTCGTAAGTGGATTCCTCTTCTCAGCAGATACTAGATGTATTCCACTTGCACTAGCCATTTCTAGCATTCCTGTCTCACCATCACCAAGAATACCATAAGATGCCTCAACTTCATTCCCTAGCGGACCAATTACATTTAATGAATATATGCTTCCACCCGTAGCATCCACTAGAGACTGCATGGTTCCTTCCCCGCCGTCAGCCATTGGTACCTGTATACAGTTAATGTTTTTATCTACCTTTTTAATTCCTCTTTCCATTGCTTCGCAGACTTCTTTTGCGCTCATACTTTCTTTGAATGAATCAGGTGCTAGTAAGATAGTTAGGTTTTTTTTCATATCCATCCCCCCAAGTTTAAATCATAAAAAGCTTTCATATCTTGAGCACAAACCTCAGCGCTTTCGCAACACCATCTTCATCGTTTGTAACGGTTACTAAATCTGCTACATCTTTTACTACCTGCTCTGCATTTCCTACTGCAATAGCATAGCCTGCATATTCAAGCATGCTTATATCATTATGATTATCACCTATCGCAATAATTTCTTCTCTTTTTATTTTTAGTATCTCTGCTAGGTCCTTTAAAGCATTTCCTTTAGTAACTCCCTGTGTCATGATATCCAGCAAATTTGTAGATGATTTAACAGCCTCTATGCCAGGAATATCATTTATTTCACCTTTAACTCGTTCAAGGACTTCAGAATTATCATTGCTAACTAAAACTTTGAATACTCTTTCATCTATGTCAGTATAGATATTACCAACGATTTTTATCGCAATCTTTTCTTCTTCACATAGGACCTCATTACGCTTTTGAAAATGCTTCATTCTTCCTTCTATACTTTCACTAAAAACTGTATACTCACAATACACAGCAAAAGTAAGATTGTTTGATTTACATATATCCACAACCTTCGTGAATTCTTCACTATTTATAATCTGTGCATGATAGAACTCACCTTTAATAACATTTCTAACTAAAGCACCGTTACATGAGATAACTGGGTTATTATTTCCTATTTGCCTCAGATACGGTTTAATCATTGTATCCAATCTTCCAGTGGCTATAGAAAACAAAATTCCTCTCTCATTTAGCTCTTTAACTATTTTTAAATTCTCAACAGAAATTTCATCTTTACTATTCAAAAAAGTACCATCCATATCAGTAACTACTAGTTTATAACTCATTTTAATCTCCCACATGTTTATTATTTTAAAAATTCTATATACAAATCAATATCCCATTTGTCTTTCTTTAATAACACTAGCTTTTAAATCATTTAAAACCCTTTCAAATTTATCTGGTTCGATATTATATATAACACACATACCATCAAAGTGTAATGTATATGAAAAAGCATCTGGATTGGCATTAAATATAAATTTAAAATTAAATTCAGGTGCTTTTAAACTAGGTAACTTAACTGCTTTCAAATCATCAAATACTATATCTATATAAACACCTGGACAACCACCTTGAATTTGAAATTTAAGCCCATCCGAATTAAAAATGCAGTTAAATATCTCTATATTAAAAGTAAAATAAGGACTTTTTCGAAAATCATTACCTTTATCCTGTCTAATAAATATCCGCCCTTTTTCCCATAATACCTGTTTATTTAAAACTTTAAATTCATGTAATGTCATTTTTTTCTCAATAAAGTTTGATATCATATTTTATTCCACCTCACTTAGATCTATTTACATCACTCTGTTCTAAATTTCTTAAGGTACTTGGAAGCTGACCTATTCATTTCTAGTGAGAAATCAGACATATACTTGCGGCTACATAGTTCTTTAATATTTTCGCAACCACTTTTATTTGTAAACCCTGACTTATCATTTTTTGCACTTTGCATATTTCTATGTTCTTCCTTTGTTAGCCTTCGATATTTATTTTCATGCACTATATACTTCGTATCGAAACGCACAGGTTTTTTCCTTTTCTTTTGATCTGGAGCAGGATAACCATAAACCAACATGGCAGCAGGTAAAACATAATCTGGAAGATCTAATAGTTCCCTAATAGTTTCAACGTTCTCAATGATATCCCCAATGTAGCATGAACCAATCCCTAACGATTCTGCAGCTACTACTGTGTTTTGAGCAGCTATTATTGCATCCGCACATGCGAGAAGGATGTCCCCCTCACCTGGCGATCTTGGACTACAATTTTCTGAGTCAAAAGCATCATACCACCTTTGATAATCTGCAAGAAATATAAGTACTAAAGGAGCTTTTGCAATAAACGGCTGATTATCACATGCTACCGATAACTTAGCCTTTAATTTCTCATCAGTAATATCAAGTATGCTATAAAGCATCATACCACCCGCAGTTGGAGCTTCTAATGCTGCATTTAATATTTCACTCTTAAGCTCAAATGCAATTGGCTTATCTTCAAATACCCTCATGGATTTTCTGTTTTTTATTTGTTTTAGAACCTCGTTCATTTAATAACCCCCCTATTATAATTCTAAAGCCTTGAGTCCAAGCCTATAATACTCATCCATGGATTCTTTTGGTACAAGACTTCCACCTGTACCCCAAACTATATGTACTGAATGAGACATTTTGTTAGTTAAATTATTTTTCTTTATATATTCCAAATTAGCTTCACTTTTAAATAACTCTACAACCCCAGAAATTCCAGCACAAGCTGAAGGTTCCAAATAAATCCCTTCAGTATCAGCTAAAGTACTTAAAAGAGCATGTAATTTATCATCCTTTACTGTATAAACACCACTCAATAATTCTTTTAAAGTCTTTCCCACAAAACCCGAAGGTCTTCCAACAGCAAGTCCATCAGCAGCAGTAATGTTATCAATGCCAAAGTCCTGAACACATACTTCTTCATTCTTCTTAGTCATCATACCTAAAAGCATACACGGAGAATGAGTTGGTTCTGCAAAAAAGCAGTGAACATTATCCTTGAATATAAGTTTCAACCCAAAAGCAACACCACCAGGACCACCGCCAACACCACAAGGGAGATATACAAATAGTTGGTTCGCGGAACTAATGACTATATTCATATCTTCTAATTGTTTTTTAAGTCTTCCTGCGGCAACACTATAACCTAAGAATAAATTTTCAGAGTTTTCGTCATCCACAAAGTAGCTCTTTGGATCTGCGTCTGATAGCTTTCTTCCTTCCTTAACTGCTTTACTATAATCTGATGAATATTCAACAACAGTAACACCTTTACTTCTTAGAAGATTTTTTTTCCACTGTTTTGCATCTGAGGACATGTGAACAACTACTTTATATCCTATTTTTGCACCCATTATACCTATACTTAATCCTAAGTTACCTGTAGAACCTACTTGGATTGTAAACTTTCCGAAAAATTTTCTATATTCATCTCTTGCTAATTTTGAATAATCATCTTCGAGTGTTATTAAGTTGTTTTCTAAAGCAAGATCCTCAGTATGTTTTAAAACTTCATATATTCCGCCTCTAGCTTTAATAGACCCTGCGATTGCAAGATGACTGTCCATTTTCAAAATTAATTCACCAGGTATGTCTTGATCAAACATTTTTGAAATAGCTTCCTGCATATTTGGAATTCTTACTAAAGGCGATTCTATTATGCCCTTTTTTTCTTTTGTTTCCGGAAAATGTTCCATTATAAACGTTGAAAAACGATTTAATCTTTCTTCAGCGTCTTTTACATCATCTTCTGTTAAATTTATCTTTTTCATTGCTTCATGAAAAGTAGTATATTCAGGATTAATCCAAAATACCTCTTCATCATTTATCATATTATTTATTAATGGGAATTTTGAGACCCATTCCTGTACTGGCTTACCTGCAACAAGTTTATTTTTCATTAAAACACCTCATTTATTTAATATATTTATATAAGTTATTATAATGAAATTATACCATATTTTTTAATTTTCTCATATAAAGTTCCCTTCTCAAGTATATAATCATTTTCCAAAAATATACTATACTTGTTCTACAGTAAATCCTAAAAAAAACAGCTATAAATTATAGCTGTTTTTTATATTTTAAGCTTAGAAATCAACCTATCTAAATAAACCGACTTCAACTGTTTATTCGCCATAACCTGTTTTATAGGTGGAAGCTTTAAAATTGCAGAAAGTACCGATGCCATAGCTCGGTGGCTTCCAAGCGCATGATTATCAAAAATCAAATTTTGTAGAGTTCCATTTTCTATTGCCATGAGTACTAATCTATGTACCGAATTTACAGGAGTTATAATCCTTTTTTCTCTACTTTCTAAATGCATGCTCTTCTTAAAACATGATCTTACACAAACGCCACACCCAAGACAGATATCTTCATTTACCTTTACTCCTGTGTCAGTCTTTTCAATTGCTCCTATTGGGCAAGCTTTCACACATCTTCCACAATTGTTGCATCTTTCTATATTTACTTTAGGAATAAAAGCAGTTGTCTGAACTGGATGAAGCATACCAAACTTACGTGCAGCTACCATGGCCTCGCAGCAACATCCACAACAATTACATATGAATGAAACTCCCTCGCGTACATTCTCTCCACACTGAACTAAATTATTTTCATAAGCCTGATGCAAAAGCTCAATTCCTTCTGTTGCCTCAACTTGCCTAGCATATTTATGCTTAATTAATGAGGAAGCTGCTCCATTAAAGGTCATACAAATATCCATAGGTGCATCGCAAGCTTTACCTGCATGGCTCATTTTATGTCTACAGTAACAGGTACTTATACCAATGTGTGAAGAAGTTTTTATAATGTGGCTAGCTCTTTGAAAATCTAATATCTGCACCTCATTATCACTCGTTAGAACCTCTTCTTGAACAAACACTCTACCAAGTTTAGTCTCCGTACCATAAAATAACTGTTTTACAAAATCCTCTTCAACGTTTAAGTATTGATAATAAAGCTCAGAAAGAAGCTTTTGATCTATATCTCCTCTTGTTCTCATCATAGAAAATTCAAAAAAGCCAGCTATTGGAGGAGGCAGAATATATTCTTGCGTTCCTTCATTCTCAATATCCAAGAGTATAGCTCTGCTTGCAAGCTCATCTAACATTTTATGAGCAGAAACTTCATCCATCTTCCACACTTTACTTGCTGTTTTTACTGTGAATGGCTTTATGGGAAGCTGTGCTACTAATGATGCTTCCTTTTCACTAAATAGAATTTTTAATATCTTATACAGAGTTTCCGAGGGAGGACCCCTTGAGGAAACCTGTTTATTCTATCTTCCAAGCTTTGATATGCTGACTTTCCTACTATATGAGACATTACGTCACCGCCTATTGTTTTATTACCTTAATATACCATAAGATCTATTAGGTGTACATTATATATACTTAGCAATTCTTAAGGTTTTAATCACATTGTATTTTTATATAAATAAATCCACGGTAATTTAATACCGTGGATTATTCGTTAAAATATAGTGGTGATAATTTTCCTTTTATAATTAGTTTAGCATATTAATATAAGTTAATATTAGCCCTATTAATGTAAATATTACAGGAATAACTAAAAACATGACAAGTTTCCTTACATCTTTCTTAATTACATAATATATTGTTGGGACAGCTATAATTGT
>NZ_JBNMNU010000011.1:0-40643 GCF_051278035.1 Clostridium sp. | reverse complement strand
TAGTCCATGTTTTCTCGTTTGCTTATATTCCTTTTGAAGCTAGCTTTCTTCATTCCCTCATAAGCCTGCGGCTTTATAAATGTGTTTTGATCATTTTTATCTAAATAAACATAGTTTTCTTCACTTTCATATCCGGCGTCAGCCACTATGTTACTATACTTTTCAGGTAACCCCTTGTTTAATTTTTCAAGAAAAGGTATCAGCGTGAGTTGATCGGATCTTTCACTGGATATGTCTATTCCCACAACATATTCTGCCTCTACACCAATTTGAACATTATATCCTGGCTATTTATATTCTATTTCTCCAAACTCTCCGAGTTTTATAACTAGTTGATTAAACAAATAATCTATAACATGGGCAAGTCTTTTAGTCCTGAATCTTGCAATTGTATTATGATCAGGGGCCTGACGGCCTTGAAGAAGCCAGATGAAATTTATATCTCTTTTACAAGCCTGCTCAATTTTTCTGCTTGAGTAAATATCATTCATATATGCATAAACTAATACCTTAAAAAGTATCTGAGGTGGAACTGCTGAATTTCTACCTTTTGTAGAGTAAGCCTTTATTAAAATCGTATAATCTAATTCCTCCATTACTTGGCTTAGCAATCTCACTGAGTCATTTTTCGGTATTAAAATCCCTGTATCAAGAGGTAAAACCAGTTGATAAAAGTTATAATTACTGTTATAATCTTTGTGTGTAATTTTGTTATTTGTCATATATAAATTATACAACAAAAGCGAATTCTTTGGAATTCGCTTTTTCATTTAAAAGATGAAAAAGGGCTATCTCAAAATAGAAAGTAATTTCTATTTTGAGACAGCCCCTTTTTAGAGTGAATTCTATAAATTGCGGTTCCACATAATTACTGCATCTTCACCATTATCTTCATAGTAATGGGGTCTAGTGCTTACCTTCTCGAAGCCATGTTTTTCATATAAGTTTATAGCAATAAAATTAGAACTTCTAACCTCTAGAGTTATTGCTGTAACCTTTTGCTTTCTGCAAAATCTAAATAGTGCTTCCATAATTATGTCACCAGCACCAAGACCACGAGCCTTGGGGTGAACTGCAATATTAGTAATATGTGCTTCATCTATAATTATCCACATTCCTCCATAACCTACTATAGAATCACCCTTTTTTAATATTACATACTTAGCAAATTTATTATCTAATTCACTTTGGAGTGATTCTAAACTCCAGGAAATAGGAAAGCTTAATTGATTAATGTTTATTATGGATTTAACAGATGAAGCATCCATTGGGAATATTTTAAAATCACTATTCATTTTGTTTACGCCTCATTTTTTCTTCGTATTCTCTTTCGGCTTGAGGCTTTCTAAGGTAAATAGGTACTGATGCGTATATATCGTCCTCGATGCCACTTAATAGAAGGTTAAGCCCTAATTCTCCAAGTGAAGAAGCCTTAGCTAAATTTAAATGTGTTGGCGCAAAGGTTACGTCGGATAATTGTGATATAAGTCTTTCTTTGAATTTTAAAGTCCCGGCACCTACAAAGGATATACTGCATTTTTTTTCCTTGAGCATATTTATTAGTTCATCTAAAGATACATTTATATAATCGCTTATTCTATTAAGTTTGTTATCAGAAAATGTATATAATGCTGTATAAACATTATCTCTTAAAGCATCTAGTATAGGACAAATAATTCCATCTGTATATGCTAAATTATATGCTAGCGAATCTAAGGTTGAGACAGTTACAAAGGGTTTATTTGAACCTTGGCATAAACCTTTAATTGTAGCAAGTCCTATTCTAAGGCCTGTAAAAGAACCGGGACCTTTCGATGCTACAAATCCATCAATATCACTTATGCTAATGCTAGTGTTTTTAAGTAATTCATCAATAATTGGCAAAAGTAGCGCGGCATGCTGTTTTTTACAATTAAAAGTTATTTCAGAAAGTACTGTGCTATCATCAAGAATAGCACAGGTTGCTGATTCTGTAGCGGAATCTAAACTTAAAATTTTCATTATTTTATCTCCTTTATGTAATCATATCTTATATGGTCATATTGGATGTTGATTTTTCTATAATCATCTCCAAATTCAATTGATTTTTCAATGGTAATAGTTAAATTATCAGGTGGAATCAATTCTTCAATATAATTAGCCCACTCAATAATGCTGACCGCATCGCTAAATATATATTCATCAAAGCCTATAGCGGCTATTTCATCAGGGTCATTTACTCTATACACATCAAAATGATACAATTTTAAACGACCTGCGTACTCATTTACAATTGTAAAGGTAGGGCTTGTAATATGCTCTTCAATACCTAAACCTTTTGCAATTCCTTTAGCTAAATGAGTTTTGCCGGTGCCTAAATCACCAATTAAGCATATTATATCACCAGAATTTACAAGTGATCCTATTTGTTTTCCTATTCTATAAGTGTCATCTACTGACGTTACTATAAATTCCATAAGTTTCACCTCACTAGTTAGTTTATCCTAAAAAATAAAAAAAGAAAAGGCAATCTGGTTAAAATTAAAAAATACTTGCATTACTTAAAAATACATGATATAATTTGGATGTATTTTAGGGGTATAGCTCAGTTGGTAGAGTAGTGGTCTCCAAAACCATTGGTTGTAGGTTCGAGCCCTACTACCCCTGCCATTTTAAAATTTAATACGCAAATAAAGGGGTATGGCTCAATTGGTAGAGTAGTGGTCTCCAAAACCATTGGTTGTAGGTTCGAGTCCTACTACCCCTGCCAAACAAAACCCGTGAAATTAATTTCACGGGTTTTTGCGTTTTTAAATTTGAATCATAATAGATTGGTCTAATTTAATACTATAACACTGGAGGGTATGTAATGCAGCAATATGATATAGTGGTAATTGGCGGAGGCCCAGCAGGGCTTGCAGCAGCCATATCAGCTAAAGAGCATTATGATGGTAAGGTTTTGATTTTAGAAAGAGAAGAGGAACTCGGTGGTAATTTAAATCAGTGTATTCATAATGGATTTGGCATGAATATTTTTAGTGAAGATTTGACGGGACCTGAATTTGTGCAAAAATTTACAGATAAAATAAGAGAGCTAAATATTTCGTATAAATTAAATACTACTGCATTAAATCTAAGTCATGATAAAGAAATCGATGCTGTTAATGCAGAGGATGGAATTTTTAAAATAAAAGCGAAATCTATAATAATCGCTACAGGTGTAAGAGAAAGACCAAGAGGATTTTTAAATATACCTGGTAGTAGATGTGCAGGTATATATACTGTAGGGACAGCACAAAAATTTATAAATATAGAAGGATATATGCCAGGTAAGGAAGTAGTTATATTAGGTACTGGCGATATTGCATTAACAATGGCTAGTAGGCTTTCTATTGAAGGAGCTAATGTTAAAGCGGTAGTTGAAAATAAAGAAAGTATTGTTGCAACTGATAGAAAACTAGGAGCTATCCTGAATGATTTTAATATACCATTACGAACAAAGCATAAGATAGCTGCTATTATGGGGAAAAGTAGAATTAAAGGCGTTACTTTAGTAAAGCTCGATAATAATAATGAAGCTATTGAAAATAGCGAGGAATATATTACTTGTGATGCATTACTTTTATCTGTAGATTTATACCCTGATAATGAACTGGCGATTAAAGCAAATATATTAATTAATCCACTTACAGGTCGAATTACATTAAATGAAAAGTTTCAAACTAATATAGATGGATTTTTCGCCTGCGGTAATGTAGCTTATGGGTATAATTTTTCTGAAGATGTAGTAACTAAAAGCATTAATGTTGGTATTAGCACTTCACAATACTTAAAGGGTTGTGAACTGAAAATTTGATAGTAAAACATTAAAAAGTATTGACATATCTTAATGCTGGGAATATAATATAATAAAGTAAAAGTAATTCATACTAAAATACTAGGAAATACTTAGAAGAAGGAAAGTAATATAAGAAGAGCATACAGAGCGAGAGTCTAAAGCTGAGAAGATTCTTATGAAAAACTTATATGAAGTGCCCTTTGGAGTTATGCACCGAATTTAGTAGGCTGCATCGGGATTCGCCCGTTATCGTGATAGAGTATACAGTTGTACTCGAAAAAGTGGCTTTATAATCATAAAAGTGGTTATGAATTAGAGTGGGACCACGAAGCAAAACTTCGTCTCTAAAATAGAGGGAGTTTTTTTTGTATCCAAAAATATTTAAAATAAAATATAAATGTTGTTTTAAATATTTTAATAGGTAAGACTAACTTAAAAGTAAAAACAGATATTATAAGATGAAATATAAATTTGGAGGGATATTATTATGATGTATAACAATGTTTTAGACATGATAGGAGCTACACCGGTTTTAAAATTAAATAAATTAGTTAAGGGTAACATGGCTGATATTTTTGTTAAACTGGAGAAGTTTAATCCAGCTGGTAGCATAAAAGATAGGGCGGCTCTTGGGATGATAGAAAAAGCTGAATCTATAGAGTTATTAAAAGAGGGGTATACTATTGTTGAACCAACTAGTGGAAACACAGGAATAGCGCTTGCTATGATTGGAAGAATTAAAGGATACGCGGTAATTATTGTTATGCCGGATACTATGAGTGTTGAAAGAAGAAATTTAATTAAGGCATATGGAGCACAACTTGTCCTTACAGATGGATCAAAAGGTATGAAGGGTGCTATAAATAAGGCGAAGGAAATAGCAGATGGAAAGCCGGGATTTTTTATTCCTCAGCAATTTGTTAATTTGGCAAACCCAGAAAAACATTATGCGACTACTGCAGAAGAAATTATGCATGATGTAGAAGACGTAGACGTTTTTGTAGCAGGAGTAGGTACTGGTGGAACAATTACTGGTGTAGGTAAAAGGCTTAAAGAAATTAAGAGTGATATTAAAGTAGTTGCAGTTGAACCAGAAAAATCTCCAGTGTTATCAGGTGGAGAACCTGGCCCGCATAAAATACAAGGAATAGGAGCAGGATTTACACCAGATATTTATGATAGCGGTGTGGTTGATGAAATAATGAAAATATCTGATGAAGAATCTTTTGAAATGGCAAAACTAATGGCAAAAGAAGAAGGTGTATTAGTTGGAATTTCAACAGGTGCGAATGTTGCGGTAGCTATAAAAATTGCTAAAAGACTAGGGAAGGGTAAAAATGTTGTTACAGTTTCTCCTGATGGAGGAGAAAAATACATTTCCATGGGAATATATGAATAAAGTAACGTCACTTTATAGGGGGAACTGATTTGAATGCTTAAAATGCTAAAATATGAGATAAAAAATATATTAGATAAGGATCCAGCAGCTAATAATTGGCTTGAAGTAATATTATTGTATCCCTCCATTCATGCTATAATAATATATAGAATAGCGCATTCTCTATATAAACGTAAATGTTATTTTATCTCAAGAGCTATCTCCCAATCAGCTAGGTTTTTTACTGGAATAGAAATTCATCCAGGGGCTACAATAGGCAAAGGATTATTTATAGATCATGGAACGGGGGTAGTTATCGGAGAAACTACAGAAATAGGAGATAATGTGACTTTGTATCAAGGAGTTACGCTAGGTGGAACAGGTAAGGATAAAGGGAAAAGACATCCTACTATTGAGAGTGATGTAGTGGTAGGAGCTGGAGCAAAGATTCTTGGCCCTATTAGAATTGGAGCTGGTAGTAAAATTGGTGCTAATGCTGTAGTACTAAAAAATGTATTAGCTAGGTCAACTGCTGTAGGTATACCAGCTAGAGAAATTTTCGAAAAAACTGTCACTATAATAGAAATTAAGGATTACATGGGGAATACTAAAAGAATGTACAATGATATGATAATATAAAAAGGACTGACGATATGAGTATCAAGGAAGAAATAATTGAGTTTTGTAGAATACAAGGCTTGGACACAATTGGATTTAGCGAATGTAGAATTTATCATGAGCTAAATCCTTATTTTGAGAAAAGAAAAAATCTTGAGCTAGAGAATGAGTTTGAGGAACATAATATAGATAAAAAAATAAATCCGTTTTTTTATATGAAAGAGGGAAAAACTATAATTTCTATAGCGTTTCCATATCTATATAAATATGATTTTAATGAAAATGCTAGTTTTTCTAAATATACTCTTGGTAGAGATTATCATGATGTTACAACGGAGTATATGAATAAAATCTGTGAATTCATTAAGTCAAAGGGCGGGAAAGCTATAAGTTTTGTGGATAGTAATGCACTGCCAGAGAGATACATTGCATGGAGCAGTGGGGTGGGGTTCATAGGAAAAAATAATACACTAATAACAGAAAAGTATGGATCCTATGTTTTTTTAGGAGAAATTATAACTGATTTAATAATGGAGCCAGATAAAAAAAACATGCAAAAATGTGGTGATTGTGAATTGTGTTTAAAGGCGTGTCCTACAAATTCTATAGTTGAAGGTCCCTTTGGAATTAATAACAATTCAAATATATGTCTAGCATATATTACTCAAAAAAAGGATATAGAAGACTCTTGGTTTGAAAAATTAAATGGTAGATTATTTGGTTGCGATACTTGTCAGGAAGCCTGCCCGTATAATAGTGGAAGAAAATTTAGTAATCTTAGTGAATTAAAACCTTATGAACATATGATGCACATTAATCTTAAAGAGTTAATGGAAACTAATAATCAAGAATTTAAGGATAAATATAAATTAACTTCTTGTGGCTGGAGAGGTAAAAATATTCTTAAAAGGAATGCGATTATTAATGCCATTTCTGTCGAAAAAGTTAGAAATAAAATGGTAGAGAAGGATACATCTCCTTATATAAAGGATTATTATTATAGACTTTTAAAGATTTTCAAACTATAATACTTTTATAAAGATTTTTTTATGAAAGGTGGAATTTTGATGATTTCTAAACGATTATTAAAAATAATAGACGTTTTGCCAGATAAAGCAGTAGCCTTTATAGCAAATAAATTAATCGACTCATATATTAATAAATATGCAAACATAGAAACTAGCGGAATGGATAAAATAAAGGAAATAAATTCTCCTATAATTTTCATATGCAATCATTTAAGTAATGCGGATGGTATAGTTATGAATAAGTTATTAAAGGAACATCATGTAACCTTTGTTGCAGGCCTAAAACTGACGGATAATAAGCTTACTAAATTAGGGTTTCATGTGGCAAAGACTATAAATATAAAACCTAATTCTGCCGATAAGGATGCTATATCTAAAATTGTGAATACGCTAAAGCAAGGTAATAATATTATGATTTTTCCAGAAGGAACTAGGAGTAGAAATGGAAAAATGATAGAGGGTAAGAAGGGCCTTATATTAATGGCTAAATTATCAAAGGCGACAATAATTCCAATGGGTATTTGGGGAACAGAAAAATTATTACCTATTGATGCAAATGATATGGCCTCTGAAAGATTTCATCATGCGGATGTACATGTAAACTTCGGTGACCCTATTCTGCTTCCAAGTAAAAGTGTAGATGAAGATAAAAATCAGTATCACGATAGGACTATGCATGAAATAATGCGCAGTATCGCTATACTGCTACCAGAGCAGTATAGAGGAGTATATTTGGACTAATACTTTAAAACAAGAATTCTAGTGTAAAAACTGAAATCTTGTTTTTTTTATCGAAATATGTAAATACTAAAATGAATAAATAATTATTAAAAATGGTGGTAAAATTTCATTGAACAATAACAATAAAGGAATTAATTCTCTTTATATGTAATTTTAATAGAAATAAAACAAATATAATTATCAAATACAATAAAATATGACGAATTTTATAATATAAATAAGTAAATTGTACTTAAGTAAGTTATAATAGAAGTATGTTTAAATATAAAATTCTCATAAATCTTATGAGAATTTACAAAATAAAAGGTTGGAGGTATGTTATCATGGGAAGTAAAATGCTGGGAAAATACTTAAAAGAAAATTTAGAAGATTTAAAAAGTAAAGGTTTGTATAATGAAATAAATGTTTTAAAAAGTTCGAATGGGCCTGTTATTACAATAGGTGATAAAAAATTAATAAATCTTTCTTCAAATAATTATTTAGGTCTTGCAACCAATTCTAGACTTATTGAAGCTACCATTGCAGCAACTAAGAAATATGGTGCAGGAGCAGGTGCTGTTAGAACAATTAACGGTACTTTGGAAATTCACACAGACTTAGAACAAAAACTTGCTAAATTTAAACATACTGAAGCAGCTATTGCATTCCAGTCAGGATTCAATTGTAATATGGGTGCAATTTCGGCAGTAATGAGTAAAAAAGACGCAATTCTTTCGGACTCGCTAAATCACGCATCAATAATAGATGGATGTAGATTATCAGGTGCGAAAATTATAAGAGTGGAGCACTCTGATATGCTAGATTTAAGGAATAAGGCAAAAGAAGCAGTAGAATCAGGTTTATATGAAAAAATCATGGTAATTACTGACGGTGTATTCTCTATGGACGGTGACATAGCTAAACTTCCGGAAATTGTTAAAATAGCTGAGGAGTTTGACTTAATTACATATGTAGATGATGCTCATGGTTCAGGAGTGCTTGGGAGTGGTGCAGGTACTGTACATCACTTTAACTTATCAGATAAAATAGATTTCCAAATTGGAACATTATCGAAGGCAATTGGAGTTGTAGGCGGATATGTAGCCGGATCAAAAGATTTAATCGATTGGCTTATGGTTAGGGCAAGACCGTTCTTATTCTCAACATCATTAACTCCTGGATCTGCAGGTGCAGCTATAGAGGCTATTAACATTCTTACAGAAAGTACTGAGCTTAATGATAAACTTTGGGATAATGCTAATTATTTGAAAAAGGGCCTAAAAGAACTTGGTTTTGATATTGGAAATAGTGAAACTCCGATTACTCCATGCATAATAGGAGATGAAGTTAAAACTCAAGAATTTAGTAAAAGACTTTTTGAAGAAGGCGTTTACGCAAAATCAATAGTATTCCCAACTGTTAGAAAAGGAACTGGAAGAGTAAGGAATATGCCTACAGCAGCTCATACAAAGGAAATGTTAGATGAATCATTATCTATTTATGCAAAAGTTGGTAGAGAAATGAAAATAATAAAATAAATACGTTATTATACTATTAATGGTATAAGACATATATTATAGATGGAGGGAATAGGATGAAAAAAATATTGGTAACAGGTGCCTTAGGACAAATAGGGTCAGAACTCGTAATGAAGATGAGAGAAGTTTATGGTAGTGACAATGTAATAGCTACAGATTTAAGGAAAATAGAGGAGAGCCCAGTAGTTACAAGTGGGCCTTTTGAGATACTGGATGTAACTGATCATAAAACTATGCTCTTTCTTTGTAAAAAGCATAAAGTAGACACTCTCGTACATTTAGCGGCTCTATTATCAGCAACGGCTGAAACAAAGCCACTACTTGCTTGGAATATAAATATGGGTGGGCTTGTAAATGCTTTAGAAGTTGCTAGGGAACTTAAGCTTAAGTTCTTTACACCAAGTTCTATAGGTGCATTTGGACCAACAACTCCTAAAGATAATACTCCTCAAGATACGATACAAAGGCCTACAACTATGTATGGCGTAAATAAAGTTGCAGGAGAATTATTATGTGATTATTACTTTAAGAAGTTTGGAGTTGACACAAGAGGAGTACGTTTTCCAGGGCTAATTTCTTATGAAGTTCTTCCAGGTGGAGGAACTACTGATTATGCTGTGGATATATATTATGAAGCATTAAAGTCAGGTAATTACACTTCCTTTATTGATAAAGGGACTAAGATGGATATGATGTATATGCCAGATGCAATAAACGCAATAATTGATTTAATGGAAGCTGATGGATCAAAATTAATTCATAGAAATGCATTTAATATTGCAGCTATGAGTTTTAAACCAGAAGAAATAGCAGCTGAAATAAAAAAACATATACCAAAATTTAAAATGAAATATGATGTGGATCCAGATAGACAAGGAATTGCTGATTCATGGCCAAATTCGATTGATCCAACGTGTGCTAAGGATGAGTGGGGCTTTGATGCTAAATATGATTTAGCAAAAATGACTACTGATATGCTCCAAAAATTAAGGGATAAAAGAATAGGCACTAAATGAACAAAAAAAACATCAAAGCAGTGCTAGAAATTCTTAATGAGACATATGCTGGAGCGAAGTGTGGACTTGATTTTACAAATCATTATGAGCTTTTAGTTTCTACCATACTATCAGCGCAATGCACAGATGAGCGAGTAAATATTGTTACAAAAGAGCTATACACTAAATACAATACGCCAGGAACTATGATTACATTATCCCAGGTGGAACTTGGAGAAAAAATCAAGAGTTGTGGTTTTTATAATAATAAGAGTAAAAATATCTTAGCTGCTACAAAACTTATATTAGAAAAGCATAAGGGAGAAGTACCTAGCACTATGGAAGAATTAACAGAACTTAATGGTGTAGGTAGAAAAACCGCTAATGTTGTATTATCTAATGCTTTCGGGATTCCTGCAATAGCTGTAGATACCCACGTTTTTAGAGTTTCAAAAAGAATTGGTTTTGCCTCAGGGAAAAACGTAGAAGAGGTAGAACAGGAGCTTATGAAAAACATTCCTAAAAAAATGTGGAGTGATGCTCATCATTATATTATATGGCATGGGCGAAAAATATGTAAAGCTAGGAAGCCTAATTGCGGCGAGTGTCCTATAGCCCCTTATTGTGAATTTTTAAACGGTAAAAGTAGCTGCAATAAGCCCCAAAAGAATACGACTAAACTCGCTGGAGTTTAGTCGTATGTTTAAGCAATTTTAAAATAAACACTCTTAATATTTTCAAAATATTAAGAGTGTTTATTTTTTTGAGGATTAATTATATTAATATATCTAAAAGTGATTCTTCAATCATGTGATTATATTTTCCTTGCCTATAGTCATTGATTAGGTTTTTCTTTTCTTCAATTTTTAATGTATCCATTTTATCTAACATATTCTTCGGGAACTCTACATAAGCGCCCTTTGGATTCATTTCATTATCGAAAGTTAAAATAGTCGGAATTCTAGCATTCCCAGTACATTCTTCTAAAAAATTTTCGTACCCAGTTTTAGGGAAACAGTATAAGGTTATGTTTTTGTTTTCCTCTGCCATTCTTTTAATGAAGGGTAAGGTAACAATGCAATCAGGACAGTATCCTTCAGAAAAAACAGCTACATTAACAGTAGAATTTATACTCTTTAGAGACTCTTTGGTAATTAAAGATAGATTAGTAGAATTATATGAAGTGAGTTGAACATCACCATATTTAAGTTTTGATTGTTCTAAATAGGTTTCAAAAGTCGTGCCCTCGGATAAGTTTATCATTATTAACATCCCTGCCTTCTGTAAAATTATTACTTGTAATTCTACCATTGAATAATAAGTATTGCAAACTAGTTAATGTACATTATATATTTGAACATAAGTATAAAATGACATAGACTCCCTAACATAATGAAGATGTGAAATATCTCATGAAACCCAAAGAACTTTAGATTTATTTTGGGGCGTTTAGTTGCATATATTATAGCGCCTATAGTATAAAAGAGACCACCAGCTAGTAGCCACATAAAACCACCTAAGGAAATAGCTTTTATTATGGGTACAATAGCAAAAACAGAAATCCACCCCATTAAAATATAAAATAGAGTGTATAGCCATCTAGGGGCGTCAAACCAGATTATCTTCAAAAGAATCCCTATAAAAGCTAAAAGCCATATACCTAAGAAAAGGAAGTTTCCAATGCTACCTTTTAAAGCAATTAGGCATATAGGAGTATATGTTCCTGCAATTAGAACATATATCATAGAATGATCTACTCTCCTAAGTATTTTTATAACCTTTCGTGATGATGTGGATTTATGATAGGTAGAGCTTGCAGAATAAAGTAATATTGAACTTATCCCGAATACTGCAAGTATAACAGTGTTGTACCAATTTGAAGTATCTAGGGAAAATTTAATTAGAAGTATTAACCCTATTGTGGACAAAAGGGCACCAACTAAATGTGTAAGGCTACTTATAGGCTCTCTAAATTTTGATAACAAATGGATCACCCCTTGTAATATATCGTTAACAAGGTATAAAAGTCCTCGCCATGGATATAATTTATTATGTAACTACTAAATATATTGCGCTAATTATAACATTCTTATACGTAGTTATTAAAACTACTTGATGCATATATTAATACTACAATATAAAATAGCATATATCAATAACGAAAATAGCTATCTTTATAGTGAATAAAGGCGATAGACCCAATCGTTAGCGAATTACTTCATATAGCTCTAAAATGCTAGAAATTTTTAAATTATATATTATTGGTATAGTGTAGATTACAAGTTATCTATACTATATAATGGATGTGAGGTGAAATAAATGGATTATAACAAGGAAACTTTAGATGAATTAGTGAGAGAAATTATAGGAGCAAAAGATGTTAGTTTAACAGAAATACCTTGCGTAGATTTATATATGGATCAAGTCACAACCTTTTTCGATGAAAAACTTTCAAGCCTTAAAAGAAATGACGAAGATAAAATTCTTACAAAAACAATGATTAACAACTATACCAAAGGTAAGGTTTTAATGCCCGCAAAAAATAAAAAGTATACTAATGAACACATGATATTGTTGACTCTTATATATAATTTAAAGCAGACCATATCAATTAGTGATATTAATACAATATTTAATTATATCATTAATGTAAAAACCTCTAAAGATACAAGTATTTCATTAGAGAATTTATATAACAATTTTTTGGATATAAAGGAAGTTCAGAATCAAGATTTTGCACTTGATGTAGATAAATATTCTGAATATATAAAAGTTAAAATTAAAAAAATGGGAAAAGAAGACGGTGAATTAACAGAACTTATACTAATGGTATTATTACTTATTAATAAAGCGAATATGCAAAAAAGAATGGCAGAGAAATTAATTGATAATTTTTTAAAGACAACTTAATTATGAATGAGGAGATGAGCATATGTCAAAGGCTGTAGAAAAGTTTTTAAAATACGTAAGTTACTCAACTAAATCTGATGAGGAATCAACTACTGTGCCTAGCACAGAGGGTCAAATGGTGCTTGCAAGGGTTCTAGTAGCAGAACTAAAATCAATGGGTATACAGAAGGCTAGTGTAGATGATAATGGGTATGTTATGGCAACTATTCCATCTAACATAGAAAACCCCGTGCCAACTATAGGATTTATAGCTCATATGGATACTGCACCAGATATGTCTGGTGAAAATGTTAAACCTAAATTTATTGAAAATTATGATGGAAAAGACATAATATTAAATGAAGAGAAAAACATAATACTATCTCCAGTGGATTTTCCTGAATTAAAGAATTATATAGGGAAAACTCTTATCACCACGGATGGAACTACTTTACTTGGTGCTGATGATAAAGCGGGAGTTGCTGAGATTATGGCGGCAGCAGAATATTTAATGGAAAATCCTCAAATACAACATGGTATAGTACGTATTGGATTTACACCAGACGAAGAGGTAGGGCGTGGTGCAAACCTATTTGATGTAAAGAAATTTGCCGCTGATTTTGCATACACTATGGATGGAGGAACTATTGGGGAATTGGAGTATGAAAATTTTAATGCGGCAGGACTAAAAGTCTATATTCATGGACGAAATGTTCATCCTGGTTCAGCAAAAGGAAAGATGATTCATTCTACACTTATAGCAAACGAATTCATGAACTGTATGCCACAAAATGAAACACCGAGTACTACGGAAGGTTATGAAGGTTTCTATCATTTGACTAATATTAATGGCGAAGTTGAAGAGACGAAACTTCAATATATTATAAGAGATTTTAATAGTGAAAACTTCGAAAATAGAAATATATTCATAAAAAATATATTAGATAAACTGAATAATAAATATGGAAAGGATACAGTTGAAATAGAAATTGTAGATCAATATTTTAATATGAAAGAAAAAATAGAACCTGTTAAGCATATTGTGGATACGGCATTTTTAGCTATGAAGGAAGTAGGAGTAAATCCTATAATGGTACCTATTAGAGGTGGCACAGATGGTGCAAGGCTTTCATTTATGGGGCTTCCAACTCCAAATATATTCACAGGTGGGCAGAATTTTCATGGTAAATATGAGTTCATTCCTACATATGCCATGGAGAAAGCTGTGGATGTAATAGTCAAGATAGTTCAGCTATATGCTGGTAAATAAATTTTCTGTAATATTATTTAATAAAATTATTGGCTTATCTTAAAAGGGTAAGCCGATTTTATGTGTAATAATATAAAGCATTATTTAACATATATTCAATATATTGTTAATTGGTTAAAGGTTTGTTAATAAATTTGACATCTAACTGTAACAGAGATGTATTAATATATAATTAAAGATAAAAGAAAAGGCGGAGTTTAGAAATAAATATAAGTATTTCGCTATAGTTTAGTAGAATAACTCTTATCTGATTAACGAAAATAAAAGGAGGGAAATTATATGAATGAAAATAAGGAAAATAATAAAATAAATGAAACAGATGAAAATACAATCAGTTTTGAAAATAGTAATCTGAATGAGAACATGGATGGGTCAAGGGGAACCAGAAACGATGGAGATAACGAAAATATTATACAAGATGAACCTGTTTGCGGGGTTACGGAAAAACAAAATGAGACTCAACCTATTATATTGCAAAATAGCGATTATACAGAAATAAACCACGAAAAAGTGAAAAAGAATAAAGGCGGTATGAGAAAAAGAATAATGTCCTATATAATAGTAGGTGCAATATGCTCTACACTTGGAGGTATAGGATCAGGTATTATTACAATGAAAATGATGAAAAATTCAGATACTACTAGCACACCAAGAGCGACCACTACTAAGAGTGATAGCGAAACGAGTGCTAAACTTATTAATACGAATAGTACAGAAAAGTTAAGCGTACCTGAAATTGTAAAAAAAGTGAGTCCTTCAGTAGTTGCAATTTCTACTCAAACTTCTGTAGGTGAAGGGGTAGGAACTGGAATGATTTTTAGTAAAACTGGAAATATTTTGACTAATTATCATGTTATTAAAGGCGCAAAGAGTATTAAAGTTATGCTTAGTGATGGAAATGAAGTTTCCGCAAAAGTAGTAAATTTTGATGAAGCAGCTGATGTAGCTGTAATAAAATTACCTGACAATACTAAAATTCCAGGAGTGGTAGAATTCGGTGATTCTGATAAGCTTGAAGTAGGGGAATCAGTAGTGGCTATAGGAAATCCACTAGGGAAAGAACTTATAGGGTCTGTTACTACGGGCATTGTTAGTGCGGTTAATAGACAAGTGAGTATTGAAAATAAAGAATTGAAATTTATTCAAACGGATGCAGCAATTAATCCTGGTAATAGTGGTGGACCACTTGTGAATTCTAAAGGTCAAGTTATAGGGATAAATACTGCGAAGATAAGTTCTACAGCGGGTCAGAAAGACGTGGGCGTAGAAGGATTGGGTTTTGCAATACCAATTAATACAGTGGATCCTAAAATGGATAGTTTAACCAAACAAATTCTTAGCATAGGGATTTTAGGTAAAGCTATTCCAGAGGGTAATAATAATTTTCCGGTAGGAGTAGGTGTTGTAGAAGTTCAAAAGGATAGTTCAGCAGAAAAATATGGTATAAAGCCTCGTGATATTATTACAAAGTTTGATGGCAAAGATATTAAAACGGTGGAGCAATTGAATAAGTTAAAAAATACCCATAATGCCGGCGATATAGTTAAAGTAGAATTAGTTAGGAATGGAAAAACAATAGAGATAGATTTAACACTTTCAGAATAAATTCAATATGTAAAAAAACTTAGAATGCGATAATTCTAAGTTTTTTTATTGTTAATTATAAAATTGAATACATAAAAACTCATCTTTTGTGAAAAAACAATAATGAAGAGGTGATGAAAATGGAAATGGGTACTAGAGATACAATTATGAAAAAATTATTAGATGCACAGGAAAATACTAGAGACTATAAATCATTTGCAAAAGAAATATCTGATGAGGCGGTAAGTAATACATTTAGGGAATTTGCAGAACAATCTGCAATGCAAGCTCACACGCTGCAAGAATTATTATCCACGTATAATCAAAAATAATAAAATTATTCAAGTATGATTATGGTTGTTGTAGCCTATAGATTAAACTTTTAGAAACCACTTGGAGCTCCAAGTGGTTTCTAAAAGTTTAATAAATGTTACCGTTGTTCTTTAATAAGACCTTTTCTATATGCTGTAAGGAGTAACTCCAGATCCTTAATTTGGTCCTTGATCTCTAGGCCCACATCCGTATCTATTACGCGTTTGCGATTTGTGGATGTTTCTAGAACTATAGTAGAAGATAGGATATCCTTACCTTCATCGATAGCCCTTTGCCTAGATTCAAAAGGAGCATGGGACGCTAGAAGTAGTCCATATGAATTATAAATAAGGGTATATCCTGCTATGCCAGTTTCTGGTTGGTATGCTTTAGAAAAACCTCCATCAATAACTAAAAGTTTGCCATTAGCTTTTATAGGACTCTCCCCTTGTTTTGTCTTTACGGGAATATGACCATTTATAATGTGTGAATCAGCTATACAAAGGCCAAATTCAGTTAATATATGGTTGCATATTGTTTCATTATCCCTATATTCATAGTATGGATTTTTAATTTCTATATGAGCACTTTTATCGTCTATAAAATATCTCTCAAAGGTAGTCATTTTATCTTTACCAAATAAGGGCGAATTAGAGCCACACCACAAATACCATATGGAATCTAAAGCATAAAGTTTAGATTCAGAATTCGTTTTGCCAAAATATGCTTCTCTTGCTACTCGTTCAGTTCTATCTATATACGATTTTCCACTATAAGTAATATTATCTATTTTCATTTTCTTAAAACTACCATCTTGGTTTAATGCTATGCAACCATGATAAAGTAAATTGGAGTTGTACTTTAAATACATACTACCTTTAGAATATAAGAAGCGTACATGTTTTTGGAGCTTTTCACTGTTTGAAAAAGAAGATTTTAGTTTGTCAATAAGTTCTCTTTCATATTCAGTCAAATTGTAAGGGTTAGTGGGGTCAATAGTTGGGAAATTAGTATCATTTAGCTTATAATCTTTCCCATCAATGTTTATAGTGCCAAATTCGTGGTCTATTTCATGTAGAAGTAGCCTATCTTGCATTTCGTAATGTGGGCGCCTTTTTATTATTTGACCCTCAAGTTTAAATTGAATTATAGAAATGGCTTTATGCATTTGTGACATTAAATTAAGGTCTTTTTCTCTATAATTATTTTCTGGAAGGATTTTCGGCTTAAAAGATATGCAGGCGTCATTCTCATAAAAATCTAAAGCAAAAGTTGCTAGCGGCAATAAGTTAATACCATAACCTTCCTCAATAGTGTCCAAATTTGCATACCTTGTTGATATGCGAAGAACATTTGCAATGCAACTCTCAGAGCCAGCGGCAGCACCCATCCATAATATATCATGATTACCCCACTGTATATCAATAGAGTGGTATTGCATAAGAGTATCTAATATTATATGTGCCCCAGGACCTCTGTCATAAATGTCTCCTAAAATATGAAGTCTATCTATAGTTAGTCTTTGAATTAGGTTGGCAATAGCAACTATAAATTCTTTAGCTCTACCAGTTTTAATTATGGTCTGAATAATCTCGTTGTAGTATTCCTGTTTGTTAAAGGTGTTCTGTTGTTCATGGAGTAATTCTTCAATAATATATGCAAAATCTGCAGGTAGTGCTTTTCTGACTTTAGATCTAGTATATTTAGAGGAGACTGTCCTACAAATTTTAATAAGTTTATGAAGAGTGATTTTGTACCAATCTTCTATATCATCTTCTTCTCTAAGTGCTATGTCTAACTTTTGTTCGGGATAGTAAATAATGGTTGCTAGTTCTTTTTTTTCTGTTTCTCTAAGAGAAGTACCAAAAATATCATTAATCTTTCGTTTTATTACACCAGAAGCATTCCTAAGAACATGAGTAAAGGATTCGTATTCGCCATGAATATCTGTAAGAAAATGTTCAGTTCCTTTAGGCAAATTTAAGATAGCTTGTAGATTTATAATTTCCGTACAAGCATATGGAATCGTAGGATACTTACTGGCTAGTAGCTTAACATATCTTAAATCTTCTGCTATAGTATCAATAGAGGATTCGCTAGAAAATATCATTATTGACTCTCCTTTATAACTTTTTTAATTTTATTTGTGTAGCTTATTTAATATAAAAGATACACTTAATATTATAATACATTATTATAGAATATTGTATTAATATAAATATATTTTTATTAAATAGTAAAAGGTAGACTGGTATAAACCAGTCTACCTTTTACTATTTTAAATATACTATTGTACTTAATTTTACTTTGTTAGTAAGTAATTAGCTCTATCAATAGCTTTCTCAACATTAGTACAGAAATTTTCTTTTCCTAAAAGATCTATAAATCCATATTTGGAAAGTGCATTAAGTGGCTGATCTTGAAGGTTTAAAATTATTAATTCCGTGTGATGCTTTTTACAGAGTTCATAAAGCATTTCTAAACCATGATATCCGGTAGCGTCAATAGCAGGCACGTTGGACATTTTTATAATCAAAATTTTAGTAGGAATGCCGAGTTCTCTAACTGCATGCATAAATTTATCTGCCGCACCAAAGAAGAAAGGTCCATTAATTTCGTATACAGATACATTTTCAGGGGTTTTGATGCTATCTATAAGCTCTATTTGATCTTTATCTTCATGTTCATCAAGAATATATCTCACATCAGAAACATCTGCCATTCTTCTCATAAACAGCAATGATGCAAGCACTAAGCCTATTCCAATAGCAATTACTAAATCAAAGAATATTGTTAGAGAAAAAGTAACCAAAAGAACAAGTGCGTCACTTTTAGGAGCTTTTAATATTTGTTGGAATGATTCCCATTCACCCATATTGTAAGAAACTACAATTAATATTGCAGCCAAAGCTGACATAGGTACAAGCTTTACATATGGCATAAATATTAGGAGTATTATGAGTAGGGTCAGCGCATGAACAATCCCTGAAACAGGGGTTCTACCACCGTTTTTCACATTAGCAGCAGTTCTTGCTATAGCACCAGTTACAGGAATGCCTCCTGCAAGACCAGAGAATATATTAGCTACGCCTTGTCCTACAAGTTCCATGTTAGAACGATGTGAACCACCAATCATACCATCAGCAACTACTGCAGATAGTAAAGACTCTATTGAACCTAAAATTGCAATGGTTAGTGCTGGAAGCATTAACTGTTTAATCATACTAAAAGAAGTATGAGGAATAGAAATACTAGGCAATGCACTTGAAATATTACCAAAACGACTTCCAATGGTTTCAATATTTAAATTAAATAAAAGCGTTAATACAGTAGCTACTACTATTGCGATAAGCGTTCCTGGAACTTTTTTATTTATCTTAGGCCAAAATATAATTATTGCAAGTGAAAGAGTACCAATAAGCATACTTTGCATATTTAAACTGCTAAAACTACCCAAATAAGCAATCCATTTAGGAATGAATTCGGAGGGTACGTTTTTCATGGTTAGCCCAAAGAAATCTTTAATTTGAGTGGAAAAAATAATAATTGCGATACCGCTTGTAAATCCGGTGGTAATAGGGTAGGGAATGTATTTCAACATACCGCCAAATTTTAGAGCACCCATTATTACTAGGAAAATACCAGCAAGGATAGTGGCTATGATTAGGCCATCAATACCAAACTTCTGGACGATGCCAGCTACAATAACTACAAAAGCACCGGTAGGACCGCCAATTTGAACTCTGCTTCCGCCAAGGAGAGATACCACAAAACCACCAACAATTGCTGTATAAAGTCCTTTTTCGGGAGATACACCCGAAGCAATAGCTAGGGCAATGGATAATGGGAGAGCTATGATAGCTACAATGATACCAGCTATAAAATCTTTAATAAATTGATCTTTAGAATAGTTTTTCAAACAAGTAATTAGTTTTGGGACAAACATAAATTTCACTCCTTAACTTTAATTAGCATTCGAATGTTAAAAATAAAAGTAATTCAAGTATTATTTTACTTGAACAAAATTATTTTTAAATTCATAACTTCTTATATGTTAGTTTTTAACATTATATCTTTAATAAAATATTTCCTAGTATATAATATTTAATACTATATAACGTATTTAATAATATCATATTACAATAGAAAAAACAATGTACGATATGTCCTTTTCATATTATAAAATCCTTTTGTTGATATGATATTATTTTTTTGGTACAATCTATTGAGTGATGAATTAGCATATGAAAACAATAATCATGTAAATGTTGAAAATCATGTAAGGGGATATGTTATGGATAAAAACCTGTATTTATTTAATATACATTCACTATATAATTTATCAAGATATGCATTTTTGAAAATAGAATCTAATTATGCAAGGACGGTGGAGACTTCTGGTATAACGCTTCCTCAACTTAGAATTCTGTGGATTATTAAAGCCTTTCCAGGAATTTCACTTAGTAATGTTGCAAGGATTGGATGTTGGTCTTCACCTACTGTAAGTAATATGATCAAAATCTTAATGGATAAGGAGTTAATTTTAAAAGAAGAAGCTATAAATAAAAAGTTATATAAATTTCAATTAACAGAAATCGGTAAATATTTTATTAATATCAACAAGCAAGATAAGGAAAAAAAATTCTTTCTTTTTGACTTGATAGGTTTATTTTCACATAGTGAATTAGATTTTATTATAGAGATTTTTACTGAAATTATTATAAAAGAAGAGAAACAATTTATTTTTGAATATATTAATAAGATTAATGAAATGAATTTAAAGATTGATTTAGAAAATTTTAACAAGGATAAAGTTAGCATAATAAAGAAGATAATTAGTATATATAATTTTTTAAGAACATTTATATTAACTGTTAAAAGTAGCCATAATGAACCGCTTAAGAAGTTTAATGTGACCTATGCACAACTGAGAGCGCTGTGGATAATTGATGCATTTCCGGGAATAACATCAAGTGGATTAAGTGAAATTAGTTTTTGGTCACCATCTACAGTACATGTAATAGTAAAGAATTTAGAAAGTAAGAAATTTATTTGTAAAGAAAAAGCAACAATCAAAAATGCCATTTATTTAGATATAACAGGGGAAGGTGAGAAACTCATAATTGATGATTTTGTTAAAAATCAAAAAAGCATGTTGATTTTTAAAGAACTAAAAGATATAAATTTGGATAAACTAATAAAACTAAATTCACTTCTAAGGAGAATGAATAATAAACTCGGTAATTGTAAAACAGATGAATATATAAAAAAAACCTTTGACATCATTGTGGCTAAGGCATAAGAGGATGATTTCTATATTAAATAGAAATCATTTTTTTTATTTTGACAAATATAATTTTAGTTGATACATAATTTCAAAGAATAAATAGCAAATTAGTATAGTATCCTTATAAAATTCATAAATATATTATAAGGATGAGATTGAATTAATTATAAGCTGAAATTAGTGGTAAATACATTTTATAAAATAGAAAGGTGGTATAGATATGAATAAAACACAAAGGACCGTTGCCATTGTTATTGCAGTATTTTTAATTATAACAATGCCTATTGTTGGTGGCTACAATAAGATGGTTAGTCTAGACCAAAACGTAAAGGTATCAGAAGGGAACATAGACGCACAACTCCAAAGAAGGTCAGATTTAATTCCTAATTTGGTTGAAACAGTAAAAGGCTACGCATCTCAAGAAAAAGAAATATTTATACAAATAGCGGAAGCCAGGGCCAAACTTTCTGGTGCAGAAACCGTAGGTGATAAAGCGGAGGCGGATAGTGAACTTGGATCCGCGCTTTCAAGGCTATTAGTAATTGTAGAAAGATATCCAGATTTGAAATCTAGTCAAAATTTCAGAGATTTGACCGTAGCACTGGAAGGTACAGAAAATAGAATAGGTACAGCAAGGCAGGATTATAATAAAAGTGTTGATAATTATAACACTACAATTAAAAAATTCCCCGGTTCTATTATTGCAGGAACTTTTAGGTTCGAAGAAAAAGAATATTATAAAGCTAGTGAATCTGCTAAAGAATTACCAAAAGTTGACTTTAGTAAATAGGAGTAAAATATGAAAATTTATAAAATAAAATTTATCAGTAAAATTTGCAATAGCATAAGTAGTAAGCATGTAAAGAGAATAATAAATATGAAGAACTTTTCTGTAGCCATGCTAAGTACGTTTATATTAAGTTCAATAGTATCTGTTAACTTAGCTAATGCAGAGGTTAAATTTCCGAGTCCCACAGCATCAAAATATATTAACGATTATGTGGGCGAGATAGATGCTGAATCAGCGCAATATATTATGTCAGTAGGTAAGGAATTAGAGGATAAAACAGGATCACAAGCGATTGTTGTAGTTATCGATACACTTGAGGGTGAACCAATAGAAACTTACGCCAATGGCATATTTAGAGAGTGGGGTATTGGGCAAAACGATAAAAATAATGGGCTATTAATTTTATTGTCGATAAATGAGAGGAAGTGGAGAGTAGAGGTAGGTACAGGTCTAGAGGGTGCTGTTACGGATATATACTCCTCAAGAGTTATGAATGAATTTGCAGTGCCAAAATTCAAACAAAGCCAATATGGAATTGGACTTAGGGAGGCATACTCGGTTTTATCAGATAATATAGCCAAAGAATATTCAGTAACATTAGACAAGAACATAAATGTTCCGAAATATGCTGAGAAAATAGAAAATTCAAGCTCATCTAAAAGCGGAAATGGATTTTTAATAATAGGAGTTATTGTGATAATGATTCTGGATTTTATTTTTAATAAGGGAAGAATAACTAGATTCATGATTAAAGTGTTATTTTGGAGTGCTATTTTTGGACGTGGCGGAAGAAATGGTAGAAATGGTGGAAGTGGTGGTTTTGGAGGGTTCGGTGGTGGATCCTCAAGTGGTGGTGGTTCATCTGGTGGATATTAATTTGCTGATTTGGTAGAATACAATGAAAATATAGCAATAATTGTATTATGTTACAATGTTATTTATGTGAAATTAAATGTATAATATTAATTAAGTACATTAAAAAAATTATCATTAAGACTTGTTATTTGTTTAATGTTCTTGCCATCTACTAGTAAAATGAATATTAAAAAGCAGAAAAACATATCGTTTTCTGCTTTTTATTATTTAGAGTATACTTATTTGAAAACTATTGTAACATTTTTAAAACCCATATCTAATAGAAAGACCTTTAAAAGTAATTTGGCATTATTGTTAGCTTCATCTAAAAATCCTTTTTTTAATAAATCTTCTGCAATTATAATTTTTTCATTACTTATTTCACTTATAATATCCTGCATACTGAGTTTATTAAACATTGAGGATTTTTCGTCATATACTAATAAATCTTCATTATTTATTACATTATCAAGTATTTTAGAATTTTTTAAAGTTATGGTAACATCTTTTTCATCAACCACAATGTCTAAATCTTTTAAATCTACCCCAACTTTTATATAGCCACTATATTTTATAAAAAATGATTTTTCAGTAAATGGAATGGGCACATCTTTAAACTTTTTACTGTTTTTTAGGGCTATTATATTAGAATAATTATATTTTAGTGTAGAAAGCTCTGAAATTTTTGTTAATCGTTCTGTAATAAGAGTAGAAGTTATAGCTTGTTCATTCTTAATACTGTTTATGATTGAGTAAATCATTATGGTTGATATAGTTAGGCTTAAGAGTAAACATAAAACAATAAATTTTATTTTATGTTTTATAGGTTTAAAAATGGACCCCAAATGCATATTAAAACAACTCCTTATTGAAATAATTACAAAAGATTACTAATATAGTATATGGTAAGTTATCATGGTTTTAAAACTAAAAAATCAATTTTTAGGTTGTGGATAAAAAATAAAGGCTAGTTTGAAAACTTATATTAGTGCAATCGGTTGCACCAATACAAAAAAATATGTATAATGAATATAAGATGAATGTAGGAGGGGAAATTTAATGGATAACAATAATCTTCCAAAAGTTGCCTATTTTTGTATGGAATATGGACTGAATTCAGAATTTAAAGCTTATGCAGGTGGACTAGGAATACTTGCAGGTGACCATTTAAAAGGAGCCAAAGATTTAAAACTTCCACTAGTGGGAATAGGACTTAAGTGGAAACAAGGATATACAGAACAACACATAGATGAAAATGGGAAAGCTTATGATTCATATCATAACTATACCTATAACTTTTTAGAAGATACAGGCGTAAAAGTAACAGTTAAAATCAGAAATTTAGATGTAGTGTGTAAGATTTGGAAATTAGAGGAATTTGGCAATGTTCCATTATACCTTTTAGATACTGACATACCAGAAAACAGTGATACTTGGATAACTGGTCAGTTATATGGGTGGTTTGGGGAAGAACGAATCGCGCAAGAAATAGTTCTAGGTATAGGGGGAGTAAAAGCTTTAAGAGCTCTAGATATCCCTATAGATGTATACCATTTTAATGAAGGACATGCAGCGCTTGCTGCTACAGAGCTCATAAAAGAAAAAATGCAATCAGGATGTAGTTTTGAGGAAGCTTGGAATAAAACGCGCCAGGAAGTAGTATTTACAACTCACACTCCAATAGTTGAAGGTAATGAATCTCATGATGTTTCAAAATTAGAATATATGGGAGCATTTAATGGATTAACTAGAGAGCAAATGATTAGATTTGGTGGAGAACCATTTAACATGACGGTAGCAGGACTTAGACTTTCAAGAAAGGCTAATGCTGTAGCACAACTTCACATGAAAACTGCAAATAAAATGTGGAAAACCGTGGCTGGAAGATCTGAAATTATTGGAATAACTAATGGAATCCATAAACCATCTTGGGTAGATGCTCGTATTACTGAGGCTTATGACTGTGATGGAGACCTTTGGGAGGCTCACATAGATATTAAAAAAGAATTAATAGAATTTATTACTGAAAGAACAGGTGTGAAGCTAGCTGCAGATAAGCTACTTATCGGATTCTCAAGAAGAGCGGCACCTTATAAGAGAAGTGATTTAATATTTACTGATGAGGAGATTATTTCACCACTTCTTAAAAGTGGAAAAGTTCAAATTGTATTCTCAGGAAAAGCCCACCCACTCGATGATAACGGAAAAGAAATAGTTGAAAAGTTAGTAATAATGATGAAGAAATATCCGAGTAGTGTTGTGTTTTTAGAAAATTATGATATGAATATAGGGAGGATGTTAACTAGAGGATCAGATATATGGTTAAACAATCCAAGAAGACCTTTAGAAGCAAGTGGAACCTCGGGAATGAAAGCTGCAATGAATGGTGTGCTTAACTGCTCTATTTTAGATGGTTGGTGGCCAGAAGCTTGTAATGATGGCATAAATGGATGGCAGTTTGGAGATGCAGTGAGTCTTAATGAATTAACTCCAGAGGAATTAGATAAACATGATACGGCGGCCCTTTATGATACTTTAATAAATAGAGTTATGACTACTTACTATGACAATAGAGAAAAATGGGTAGAAATGATGAAAGAAAGTATTAAAAGTACAAATTATGCATTCTCAGTTGAAAGAATGTTAGATGAATACTATAAAAAAATGTATAAAAACTCATGATAAATCATGAGTTTTTTTGTTTTTAATAATAAATGGTGGAATTAGCATTTAAAGTAAGTTATTATTAGTTTATATACGTTAATAACTATAAATGGAGATGATATTTATGAGATTATTTGGGCCAACATATGAAGATATCTGGAAAATACTTAGTGAGGATATAGGGGCGAAAATTATTACTAATAAAGATTTAACTTTTAAAAATTATGAAGTTATAAAAGAATTTCATAATTGGATTATTATTTTAGATACTTGTGAGTCTGGTAACAGATCTAATATCGTATATACTAGAGTTTCTTGTGTGTTTTTAAACAAGCATGGTTTTAAATTTAAAATGTTTGGAGAGTATTTTAACAATTATTTTCCTAATTTTTTTGATATGCAAGATATAAAAGCAGAGTATGATGATTTAAGTGATAATTTTGTTGTTAGAAGCAATAGTGAAATAGCCATTAAAATATTTTTGGAGAATAGTAATATTAGACAACTAATAAGTATTCATCCTGATATATTGCTGGAAATAATAAGCAAAGAAGACCATGAACTTATTGCCAATACAGAAAGTACTCTGAGTGTTAAAATTCCTGGGGTAATTAAAAATAATGAGGTATTGAAAAATTTATTTGAATTAATTGCGGAAAGTCTTTTAGAGATTGAAAAGATAGAAAATGAAATTGAGAACTTACAAGTCAATAATTTTACTCATTTTGATGTAATTAAAAATAGTTTTAAAAATGGTTTGCTCCAAAGTGATCAATATATAAATCTTAAGAGAAATATAATTAATAATGTGAATAACGCGATAGGCATAACTACTAATCATTATTCACATAAAAAAAATCAAGTTAGTGAATCTGAATTAGTAAATAAAGACCAAGCTGAAGAAATATCTTATACAGAAAATAAGTCTTCCGTTTCACCAGATACAAGAATTGACAAAGCAATCGAAACTGCAAGTACTGACAAAGTAATAGAAACTGCAAGTATTGATACCAATAGTTTGAGCATTGACACTAGAAACTTAAAAATTGATGATAGTTATTTAAAAAGTGATGACAGTTATTTAAAGAATGACGATAGTTATTTAAAAGGTAAAGAATAAAAACTATAAAAAACACAACTTTCTGGTGAAAGTTGTGTTTTTTTACTATTTAACTTCTACAATCCATCCTTCAGGGGCCTTTACATCTCCAAACTGAATTCCGTAAAGAGTATCATAAAGTTTTTTGGTAACAGGCCCTACTTCTGTTTCACTGTGAAAAACTGTGAGCTCTCCTTTATATTCTATTCCACCAATAGGTGAAATCACAGCAGCGGTTCCACATGCACCAGTTTCTTTGAATTCCATCAAATTATTTATTAAAACATCTCTTTCTTGTACTTCGAGGTGTAAATATTCTTTTGCAAGATGCATTAGTGAGTATTTAGTTATGCTAGGAAGTATTGATGGCGATTTTGGAGTTACAAATACATTATCATTTGTAATTCCAAAGAAGTTTGCAGCACCAACCTCTTCAATTTTAGTATGAGTTTCAGGGTCAAGGTAAATACAATCTGCAAAGCCTTTTTCTGTAGCTTTTTTATGAGCAAGAAGGCTTGCAGCATAATTTCCTCCTACCTTTGCAGCACCAGTTCCATGAGGGGCTGCTCTATCGTAGTCCTCTGAAATTATAAAGTTTACTGGAGCAAGTCCACCTTTAAAATAAGCTCCTACAGGACAACAGAATACACTGAATAAAAATTCGGGAGCGGATCTTACTCCTAGATTATCACCAATACCTATTAAGTAAGGCCTAAGATAAAGTGTTGCACCAGTTCCATATGGGGGAACAAAAGCCTCATTTGCTTTAACAACTTGAATACATGCATCAATAAATTTCTGAACGGGTATTTCTGGCATAAGTATACGGTTACAACTTTCATTAATACGTTTGGCATTCTGATCTGGTCTGAACAGTTGAATTTTACCATCTTTTGTACGATAAGCTTTTAAGCCTTCAAAGCATTGCTGACCATAGTGAATGGCTGTTGATGATTCACTTATAGTTATATTATTATCTTCAACTAGTTTTCCATCATCCCATTTTCCATCTTTCCATCTTGAAACATAACGTAAATCTGTTTTAGTATATGCAAAACCTAAATTATTCCAATCAATATTAATATCTGTGCTCATATAAATCCTCCTATAATGTAATATTTGTTCTATATGTTATCTATAAATTGTTCTAATAATAGTATAACATAAATATAAGTATGTACTATAAGTATTTTAATAAACTAAGTCTAGAATATTTTTGGAACTTAAAAGAAACGCATTAATAAAATAAAAATTTTATTAATGCGTTTCTTTATTTAGGTTAGAGGATATTAACTTAAGCCTTCATGATTATTATTTTTATCTTTTCCCTTATTAACATTAGTAATATTATTTAAAGATTCAAAACTCGTACTATTTTTCATGTTGCTTATAGCCTCATTAACCTTTTTATTTTTAGTCTTTTTATTTTTGTTCATGAGTATTATCTCCCTTCATATTTTGTAGTTGGCGTATTAATAGCATAGCCAGATTTACCGTTAATATGTATATAAATAAAGGGATTATACTTAAAATAATTTTTTAAAACAGGTCTTACATAAAGTAGTCTTGCCCTTGTTCGCAGAGAGACAATTATCCTTTAAAACTTGTTTACCGCATATTTCACATATACGTTTTGATGAAGAACAATTAGCATTCAAAGGATTAGATTTATTTACGTTGCTACCTATAACATTTTTTTTATTAGATGGTAGATTATAATTTATAGGTTCATCTACTTCTTCTTTTTTAATTATAGAATAATTTAGAGTGTATGTACTTTCAGCAAAAAGTTCTAATTCAAATCTGGGATTTTTCGCGTCATAGAACTCTTCAATAATAAGTCTCGTAACTTGGGCATCATTTACTATAAGCCCACTTTTCTCTATACCATCGAAAATACTTTTCGTTATATTAGTTGTATCAGGATGTCTTTTTATACTTTTGTAATATACTTTTAAAATAGCAATAAGAGATTCCGTTAAAAAAATGCTGGGATTCTGGCTTCTACATTGATATGCTATCTCTTCTTCATATAAAGCATATCTATCATGGTATTTACCAGTATTGTAAGGTAAAATAGCTCTGCCATTCATGTTAGAAAGTTTAAAATTAGATTTTGTAATAGGGGAGCCTTTTATTATTACTTTTGCGTAGGTGTTACTCATAAATACCTCCTTAATATATGTAAAATATGTTGTAACGATTGATTAATTTCTTTTGAATTATAATCATATGCACAAGTATATCATAGAAAAAATTTGAATTGCTATAGTTAATAAAGTATAATTGATTTGTACAATTGATAGATACTATCATTTTAATAATGTAATCATATTTAGAATGGTTTTATGAATATAAAAAAATTATATAAACAATACTAAAGGTGGTAAAAACAATGGAAAAGGATATAAGAATACTTGCAATAGAATCAAGTTGTGATGAGACAGCGGCAGCGGTAGTTGTGAATGGTCGAGAGATTTTATCAAATGTAATAGCATCACAAATTAATATACATGAAAAATTTGGGGGTGTTGTGCCAGAAGTAGCATCTAGAAAGCATATAGAAGTAATAAGTGCTGTGGTTAAAGAGGCGTTAGATGAAGCTAAGGTTACATTAGCTGACATAGATGCAATAGGAGTAACTTACGGACCAGGACTTGTAGGAGCGCTACTTGTGGGAGTTCAATACGCTAAGGGTCTAGCGTATGCAACAGGTAAACCACTAGTAGGAGTTAACCATATAGAAGGTCATATTAGTGCTAATTTCATTCAATATAATACGCTTAAACCACCCTTTGTATGTTTGGTAGTTTCAGGAGGACACACATTTATTGTCTATATGAAAGACTATGGTGAGTTTGAAATTATGGCTCAAACTAGGGACGATGCGGCGGGAGAAGCCTTTGATAAGGTAGCCCGTGCTATTGGGCTTGGTTACCCTGGTGGTCCTAAAATAGATAAAATAGCAAAAGAGGGCAATCCAGATGCTATAGTGTTTCCAAAAGCTAAATTTCATGATGATACCTTAGACTTTTCGTTTAGTGGAGTTAAATCAGCGGTGCTAAATTACCTGAACAAAATGAATATGAAAAATGAAAAGATTAATGTGCCAGATGTGGCAGCATCTTTTCAAAAGGCAGTGGTTAGTGTCTTAGTAAATAATGCTATGAAGGCTTGCATAATTAAAGGTGTAGATAAAATAACATTAGCAGGTGGCGTTGCATCAAATTCTTGCCTTAGAGAGACCATGACAATAGAAGGGCAAAAGAAAAACATTAAAGTTTTGTTTCCAGAAATGATACTTTGCACTGATAATGCAGCTATGATTGGGAGTGCAGCTTATTTCGAACTAATTAAAGGGGAAATTTCGGGATTAACTCTTAATGCAATACCAAACTTAAAACTCGGAGAGAGATAGCAGAGAAAAAAATGAAATGCAGGTATATACCTGCATTTCATTTTTTTATATGTAAACCATTATAATTTGATATTTTTTTCTTCGAGTTTGCGGTTAATGAATCTGTTAGCTAGTAATATAATAACTGCGAGTGTTGGCGCGCCAAGGAACATTCCGAGAAGGCCAAAGGCTCCACCACCTATGAGTATGGCAAGTATAATAAGTAATGGACTTAAACCAAGAGAATTTCCAAGTATTTTAGGTCCTAAGTACAATCCATCAAATTGCTGAAGAGCAATAATGAATACAAGTACCCAAAAGGCTGCTATAGGGCTATAAAAAAGAGTGATAATAAAACAGGGAACCATTCCAATAAGTGGACCGAAATATGGAATCATATTCGTAATTCCGATTATTAAGCTTATAAGTACGGTATAAGGTACTCCGAAAATACTAAGTCCCACAAAGCACATAAGAGCAATAATAAGTGAGTCTATAGTTTTTCCTATAACAAAATTCGAAAAAATATTATTTACTTCGTCACCGAATATTATAAAATTATTTGCCTTTTCTTTCACTAAAATTGCATAAATCAATTTTTTTACATTTAATATTAAAATTTCTTTATCCTTTAAAAGGTAAATAGAAATAATAAATCCAAATAAAAACTTCATAATAGAAGAGGTAAAGCCTATGGCAGTTAGAAAGGCTACATTAATACCAACATTTAAATAATCACTTAACTTCGCAAGCAAAGTAGTGGTATTTTCATCTAAGTATTCGGTTATACCATATTTATCGAGTAATTGAATTTTGTCCATGTTTTCAGTAAACCAAATTTGAGTTTTACGTACATATTCAGGAGTTAAAGAGGCCAGCTCGCTAACGCTATCACCAATATTTGGAGTCAGTATAGTGATACTAAAATATAATAGTCCTAAAACAAATATATATATAATTAGTAAAGTGATGACTCTCCTTGTATGGAAATTCTTTTCAATAACAACCATTATTGGGTTTAATAAATAAGCTATACCGAATGCCCATATAAATGAGCTTATATATGATATAAAAACACTGATACCATCAGTTAGTAGCCCAATATCATTTACCACTCTGAACAAAACAAGGGATAATAAAATTATAGGAACTAGATTTAAATAAGGGATTCGTTTGTCTTTGAACAAGCTTAATTCACTTCCTTAATGATTGATTATTTTAGTAATAATATCATAAATATTATATATCATAAATATTAAATTTAAAAGATATTTATGATATATTTAATAATATTGTGTATTTTATAATGGATATGGCAAATATAATAGTTAAACATTACTATATTGACAGTGTTTACAATTATTGTAACGATTAATCATATAAAAATCTTATTATTTTTTTAATCTGTGTTGATGTAGCATAATGAAGTATTAACGTGTAAACAATATTTAAGGGACGATAAGAACAAGAAATTGAAGGATTATGATGAATAACGAAGAATATATAAAATATACAGATAGTAAAAATGCTATTATCAACGATATAAACATATTGGACGATTATATTTTTAAAATTTATATACAGGAGAGTGCTTATATGATTAATAATTTTGATATTGAACACGCTATGACTATTAAAATAGACGATGAATTACCAAATGTGACTGAGTTTGAAGTAGGAATAAGAAGGGCGCCAGATAGAGGGTTTACTCTTTCAAAGCAGCAGGCGGAGCTTGCACTTAAAAATGCACTTAGGTATGTTCCAGAAAAACACCATGAAAAGCTGGCACCAGAGTTTATGGAAGAATTAATTACTAAAGGAAGAATATATGGATACCGTTTTAAACCAGAAGGCAGAATTTATGGAAAACCTATAAATGAATATAAAGGTAATTGTATAGAGGGAAAAGCATTCCAAGTAATGATTGATAATAATTTGAATTCAGATATAGCATTATATCCTTATGAGTTAGTTACCTATGGTGAAACAGGTCAAGTGTGTCAAAATTGGATGCAGTATACACTGATAAAAAAATATTTGGAAAATTTAACTCAGGATCAGACTCTAGTACTCGAGTCAGGACATCCACTTGGACTTTTTAAATCATCTATTAATGCACCAAGAGTTATTATAACTAATGGGCTTATGATAGGCATGTTTGATAATTCAAAGGATTGGCACGAGGCAACTCAGCTTGGAGTTGCAAACTATGGTCAAATGACGGCAGGTGGATGGATGTACATAGGGCCACAGGGCATAGTACACGGAACTTTTAATACACTGCTAAATGCAGGTAGATTAAAACTTGGAATACCAGATGATGGAGATTTAAGAGGAAGAACATTTATAACTTCTGGGCTTGGAGGAATGAGTGGAGCACAGCCTAAAGCTATCGAAATAGCAAATGGAATTGGAATCATAGCAGAGGTTGATTATTCTAGAATTAAAACAAGGCTCGATCAGGGATGGGTAAATATTGCCTCAGATAACCTTAAGGAAATATTTGAAATTGTGGCAGAGAAGGTTGATAAACAAGAGAGCATATCTATTGCCTATCATGGGAATATAGTAGATCTACTTCAATATGTGGCAGATAAAAACATAAAAATAGATTTATTATCAGATCAAACTTCATGTCATGCACCATATGATGGAGGATATGCACCACAAGGTGTTACATTTGACCAGCGAACAAACTTATTAAAAGAAGATAGAGAAAAATTTAGACAGTTAGTTGATAAAACATTAATAAAACATTTTGAATTAGTTAAGATTATAGTTGCTAGGGGAACATATTTCTTTGATTATGGGAATGCATTTATGAAAGCTGTTTATGATGCAGGAGCTATAGAAATAGCAAAAAATGGTGTAAATGAAAAAGATGGATTTATATTTCCTTCTTATGTAGAAGATATAATGGGGCCAATGCTTTTTGACTATGGTTATGGACCTTTTAGATGGGTATGCTTAAGTGGGAATCATGATGATTTAGTTAAAACTGACAAGGCAGCTATGGGGTGTATTGATCCAAAGAGGCGTGGGCAGGATAGAGATAATTATATTTGGATAAGAGATGCAGAAAAAAATAAATTAGTGGTTGGTACGGAAGCTAGAATACTTTATCAGGATGCTCAGGGAAGAATAGATATTGCACTTAAGTTTAATAATATGGTTAGAACCGGAGAAGTTGGGCCAATAATGCTAGGACGTGATCACCATGATGTAAGTGGAACCGACTCTCCATTTAGAGAAACTTCTAATATAAAAGATGGTAGTAATGTAATGGCAGATATGGCGGTGCAATGTTTTGCAGGAAATGCTGCTAGAGGAATGAGTTTAATCGCTCTTCACAACGGTGGAGGAGTAGGAATAGGCAAATCTATTAATGGTGGGTTTGGGCTTGTACTTGATGGTAGTGATAGAGTCGATAGTGTTATAAATTCTTCAATAGCATGGGATGTAATGGGTGGTGTGGCTAGGCGTGCTTGGGCTAGAAATCCTCACTCAATAGAAACAAGTATAGATTATAATAAGAAAAATACTGATGTTGATCATATTACATTACCATATTTAACAGATGAAAAAATCATAACTAAAACAATAGAACAAGCTTTTACAAAATAGGAAGCAAAAGGACATCTTTTTTTAATAAAAAGGATGTCCTTTTGTTCTTTTTATACGTATAATAGTAGATGTGTAAAAAAAATGACAAATAATAATTTTTACAACTATCATTGAGGAGAAAAATTATGAGTATCCATGAGAATAGAAAAAAGGAAGTTTCCAAGCTATGTATTATTGGTTTGTGTTTAGCTTTAAGCACATCGACATTAATAGCTTGTTCAAATAAAAACATAATAAAAAACGAGCAAAATATAAGCGAAAATGATCAAAATATAATAACTAAAGATAGCGAAATTAAAGATGGTGGACAAATTGAAACCAACAAAACTACAAAAATTGCCTTTGAGAAAAATGATAATGTTTATATTTATGATGAAATAAATGAACAAATTGAATCGTTAGGAGATAATTTAAAATCAAAGGATTTATTAAATATTTCGCCGGATAACACAAAACTAATATTTAGGGAATTTAATAAAGGAGAGCCAGTATATCCTCCACATGTAACTGTTTATGATATTAAAACTGAAGTGTTTACAGATATTGTTATAGATAATAAAAATGTTCAACAAATAGTTGATATGGAATGGATAGATAATGAAAATATTTTGTTTACGGGCCATATTAATCCATCCTCTTCAGGATATTCTGTATATAATATTGAAAGCAGAAAAGAACTTATTTCTTGTGTAGGGACTGTAAGAGATATCACAATAAGTAAAAAAAATATTCTTTATAGTAATACGCCTCATGTATTCCCACAAATCAGTGCTAATTTATATATTAATGGTAATAAAGTTTTTGAATCCCAGGATGTTAATGAAAAAATACTCGATGGCGTGCTATCGGAAGATGGTAAATCACTTGCCTTCAGAAGTTGGGTGGCAAATGAAAATGAATTAAATAGTGAAGTAACTGCTTATCTAAATGTAGCTAAAATTAATAGTCATGGAAAATCATTAAGCGATTTAAAAAGGATAAATATAGGTGGTGATATAAGCGGGGATATTAAATTTGATGATAAAAATAATTTAACCATTATAGGTGATGAATACATATATAAATTAAAAGAAAATACTCTATTTAAAGAGGAAAATATTTTGCCCCAAAAGGAGGCAATTCCAAATGATAGTCTTCAAAAGTTTAAACGAATTTTGGCGGAACAATTTCCTGAAGAATTTATCTCAGAGCAAACAATATTAGATGACATAGGAATATACAATTTAATTGTTTTTCAATTAAATTAAGCACACTAAAAGTGATTCGCTTACAATATATAAAAAAATTTGTTATAATAACGTTAAGACTTTTGGAAAAAAATATGGAAGAAGGGTTATTATGAAAAAGAAAAGTACGTCCAGGCCACGCAACACAAAAAATAGACGAAGGACTATACCAAAATCAATTATTAACAAAGTAGCTATGTTAATTGGTTTTATTGTGCCAATAGCTTTATTTATATCTTATTCTATGGATGTAAATTTTTTCTCTATTACAAAAATCATATCTATTTTTCTCCTAATTATATGTATAGTTGCTTATTTAAAAGATGAAGTTATTTATCCTAGGTTTAAAGTAGTACATCGTGGTGATAAAGTAGGCATTAAAAAAAATGCGGTGAGCCAAGCACATAAAACAAAATTTTCATTTTCATTGAGCAAGGGTACAGTTCAAATGGTATTATCAATATTAATGATTATAATATGTACTTATTTAGGAGAAATAATATATAATGCAATTGGATAATTAGCATCTTATATAAGTCGAAAGTGTAAAAGGAAATGGGACAATGGGGGTAAAAAGTGAATTTCTACTAGTGGGTGTTATCTTTATGTTCATAATAGTAATATTACTATTAATTTTTGCTTTAAGACGTGAACAAGATATGTTAAAGAAAAGTAAAAAAGAACATGATTTTCTGAGGATACTCTTAGATACAATACCAAATCCAATATTTAGCAAGAATGTCTATGGGGGATATATCGCTTTTAATACAGCTTTTGAACAATATTTGGGACTTGAAAAGGAACAAATTATTAATAAAACAGATTATGAAATAATAAAAGAAAAAACAACGGAAATATATGATGAATCTAACTTTGAATTGATGCAGAGCAGAGGGAAACAGTCTTATGAGTCCAAGGTGAAATATGCAAATGGCGAAGAACATGATGTGTTATTTAATAAGGCTACACTTATAGATAAGGATAATAGAGTTGTGGGGTTAGTTGGAGTTATGCTGGATATCACAGAACGTAAGATGTTTGAAAAAAAAATAAGAAGAGCATTAAATTTAAACAAAGCTATGCTTAAAGTAAGCCAATCTATCACTGTCATAAATAACATAGATGAATTATTTGGACTTATACTAGAAAAAGCAATAGGTATTATTAAAAATGCAAAATTTGGTAGTGTTTTGATTTTGGACGAAAATAAAGTGTTAAAAATTGTTGCATCAAAAGGTTACGATATAGATGCAGCAAATGATTTTAGCATACCCTTAGATCGTTCCTTCCAATGGTTAAAAACCAATGGAAATATAGAGAAAACAATTATTATTAATGATATTGATGAGTTGCAGGGCATTAGACTAGTGAATATTTCTAAGGATAAAAATTTGTATGATGTGAAATCATGTATTAGTGCACCTATCATGATTGAAAACAAACTTTATGGACTGGTTAATGTAGACAGCAACTATACCAATGTATTTAGTGATGAAGACTTAGGAAGTTTAGAGCATCTTAGAAGTCAAATTGAAATAGCTATTAGTAAACACAAATTGTATGAAGAAACAATTTATTTATCTAGATATGATAAGTTAACTAATATATTTAATAGAAGATATTTTGAGGAGATTTTTGATTTATACTTTAATAAAGCAATTAGGTACAGTGAGGAATTCCAGTTGGTTATTTTTGATCTAAATGGACTTAAGATTGTTAATGATAGTTATGGTCATTTAGCCGGAGACAAGTATATTAAAATATTCGCCAACAAGTTAAAAAACAATGTGCGGGCTTCTGATATTTTAGCTAGATACGGTGGAGATGAATTTATTGCTATATATTGGGGTACAAATTTAAAAAATTTAGATATAAAACTTGATGAACTATTGCAACAATTAAAAAACAACCCATTTAGTTTCGAAGGAAATGAGATTGAATGTAGTTTTAGCTATGGAATTGCAAGCTACCCGCAGGAAGCACAAAGTTATAATCAGTTGGTAAAAATTGCTGATGATAGGATGTATGAAAATAAAAGAGAAATAAAGAGTGCTATTCAATATGCAAGATGTAAGGTTTAAATAGTAAAAAGGGCAATCAAAAGGTGAAAACATTTTGATCGCCCTTTTTTAGAAGGAGATGACGACTTATGGAAATTAAACAATTTGAACTATTAGCTGTTGTACAGAAAAAAGAGTTATACGATTTTATTAAAAACACTGATTTAACTTATAATAAATCATTTATAGAAATGAATAATATATATGAAAGTGATACCTTCAATGATGGAAGTAGTGTGTTTATATTGTTTCACAAGGGCGGAATAATAGGAAGTGCTGCTGTAATAACGAAGGAGATCAGCATTAAGGGGGAGGCGTTTGTTACAGATGTTTATGTTTCAAGGGAAAATGTTGAAGTTAATTTATGTTATCTAATGCAAAAAATAGTGGAGTATTGCAAAACTTGTACTGCTAGAAGTGTGAAAATAGGTATCCGTGAAAGTGAAACGCATCTTATTCCATATATTAAAGCTATAAATTTTACTCATATATATGATGCTGTAATAATGAAACATAAAAGATGTGTAGACAAAATAGGTGGGGCATATAGAAAAATAGAACTCCAACCACTTTCTCTTTCGAATTCTCTTGAATATATGAATATACAAAATGAATCTTTTAGAAATAGTCCTAATGGAGCAACTATAGATGAGGTGGAAGTAAAGGATTATATAGTTCGATATGCAAATGATGAAGATTTGATAGGAATATGTTTTGCCGAAAATAGTGCATGTGGGGTATATGAGCTATCTATAGATGGAAATATAGGATGGGTTAATACCTTAGGAATTGCCCCTAAATATCAAAAAAAAGGATTGGGAAGTGCATTAGTTTCCAAATGCATTAAAAAGTTATATGCGCAGAATTCAGATGAAATCAAACTTTTAGTAATTACTTCTAATGACAATGCAGTAAAGATTTATAAAGAAAATGATTTCGAAGAAGAAGAAATATTTTCTTCTTGGTTTGAAAGAATAATATCATTGTAAAATAGTAAGAATATATGTATAATTATAACTAGGGCATTTGTGCTAAAAATGTAACTATTTAAAACTGGAAAGGAGATGTAATATGTCAGAGTGGTGGAGTACTATTGGATATTTTGAAAGAATATTTTGGTTTTTTGCGTTTCCATCCACGACAGTATTTATTTTACAGATGATTATGACATTACTAGGTCTAGGTGATAATGGAGATATAATTGACGATATCCAAGATACTATGGATGAAATACCAGAGGATATAATAGATCTAGAGATTAATGATAGTGCAGGAGAAGTTTTAGACTTCAAGTACAAGTTTAAGTTATTTACTATAAGAAGTATAGTAGCATTCTTTACTGTATTTTCCTGGACTGGAATTGTGGCAACAACATCAGGTATAGGTAAAATATTCACGGTCCTAATAGCCTTAATTTCAGGCTTTGTTATGATGTATATAGTATCTTACATCTATTATTTTCTAACGAAGTTCGTAGAAGATGGAACTATGAATAAAAAAAACGCAATTAATAAAGAGGGTCTAGTTTATTTAACTATTCCAAAAGGAAGAAAAGGATCTGGGAAAGTGGAAGTGGTGGTACAAGGTGCATTAAGAACACTTGATGCGGTAACAGATGGGGATGATATACCTACAGGAAGTAAAGTAGTAGTTATAAGCATTGCAGAAGATAAACTCTTGCTCGTGGAAAAAATAGATTAATTTAAGGAGGAATTATTATGACGTCAAGTATTTATGGAATCATTTTGCCAATTATTATTGTTTTAATTGTTTTTATAACAGTGATTGCGGTGTTTGCAAGATATAAGAAATGTCCATCAGACAAAGTTCTTGTTGTTTACGGTAAAACAGGGAGAGGAACAGATGGAGAATCTAGATCTGCTAAATGTATACATGGTGGAGCAGCATTCATATGGCCTGTAATACAAAATTATCAGTTTTTAGATTTAACTCCTATATCTATAGAGGTCAACCTAACAAATGCACTTAGTAAGCAAAACATTAGAGTGGATGTGCCTTCTAGGTTTACAGTAGGTGTTTCTACAGAAGAATCCATTATGCCTAATGCAGCCGAGAGACTACTTGCGCTAGGTCTTAAGGAAATCCAAGAACTAGCCAAAGATATAATATTTGGTCAATTAAGGCTCGTTGTTGCTACTATGGATATTGAGGAAATAAACTCTAATAGAGATAAATTTCTAATAAATGTTTCGCAAAATGTAGAATCAGAGCTTAAGAAGATAGGATTAAAGCTTATAAACGTTAATGTTACTGATATTAGAGATGAATCAGGATACATAGAAGCTCTTGGTAAAGAAGCAGCAGCTAAAGCTATAAATGATGCTAAGAAAACTGTGGCTGAAAAAAATAGAGATGGTGCTATAGGCGAGGCAGATGCAAAGCAGGATGAAAGAGTCAGAGTATCAGCAGCTAATGCTAAGGCCATAGAAGGAGAAAATTTAGCTAAGATAACTGTTGCTAATTCCGAGGCAGAAAAAATGGAAAGACAAGCAGAAGCAAATAGAAGATCAAATGCATCACAAAAGGTTCAAGCAGCTAAAGCTCTTGAAGAATCGTATGTAGCGGAGCAATTAGCAGAAAAAGCTCGTGCGGACAGAGAAAAAGCTACAAAAGAAGCGGACGTAATAGTTCACGCTGAAATTGAAAAGAGAAGAGTGGAAATTGATGCGGAGGCAAAAGCTGAGACTATTAGAAGAATAGCCAAAGGTGAAGCAGATGCAACATTAGCTAGAATGGAATCAGAAGCTAAAGGTAACATGGAGATATTAACTAAGCAAGCAGAAGGTCTAAAGAAAATCGTAGAAGCATCAGGCAATAGCGCAGAAAATGCAGTAATGCTTATGATGACTGATAAAATTGAGCAACTTGTTACATTGCAAGTGGAAGCTATTAAAAATATTAAAATTGATAAGATCACTGTTTGGGATACGATGGGCGGAAATGGTAATGGAACCCCAACTACAGCAAACTTTTTATCAGGCATGTTAAAATCAGTACCACCACTACAAGATGTATTTAAGTCAGCAGGTATGGAACTACCAAATTATCTTAAAGGTAATTTCACTAAAGAAGATACAAATATAGGTGAACAAGAAGTAGAATCAGTAGAAAAATAAATATATTTAATATTCTGAAATAGTATTGCTTTTGATTTATTTACGGATTATAATTAAATTACAAATGAACAGTAAAATTAAATAAATTCGCATAGATAGAGGCGCAAAAAAAGAGGTAGTTTTTGAATGCTAAGGATAGGAACATCCGATATCAAAAATGAAGTATTTATTTGCCGAAAGAGTATTTTGGTTCTTAAAAATATTCTTGGGGATAGGAAGTAGTATTTCTATCACTGCCATAATTTTTTTATGGAGAGCTATTTATGTAATGAAAAGGTAATTTTCATTGCATTAATAGTTAGGTATTTTTGTCTATTAGGCACTGAAAATTCAGTGCCTTTTTTTGTGCTAAAAA
>NZ_JBNMNU010000010.1:0-42275 GCF_051278035.1 Clostridium sp. | reverse complement strand
AGCTTCAATGCGCCAATGGTACTGCAAGGGTGACCTTGTGGGAGAGTAGGTTGTCGCTAGGTAATATAAAAACCGCTAAGTTTAGACTTAGCGGTTTTTATTTTCGTTAATAAAATAACATCTGTAAGTAATGAAAGGTAAAAATTTTTATTAATACACTATTGTATAGTGTATTGATAAAAGAGTATCATAGTAGATGAGTGTATTTGTTATAAATCATCCAAATCAGAAAAAAATAATTTATAATAACTGAGGTGAAAGATATAAAAAGAATTGAGAAGATACATACATATATTGTTGAACATTCTAGACAGTTCATTTTAAATGATATTAAATTAGGTATAGGGTTTAGTACAGAAGAAATAGCAAATGGGCTATCTATGATGAGGAACAATGTAAGCCTTGAGTTAAACAAGCTACTTAGAGCAGATAAGATAATAAAGATAAAAGGTAGACCGGTACTATTCTTAGATAAAGAAATTACAGAGAAACTTTTACAATATAAGTTAAACCCTGGTCCACTAGTTCTAGAAAGTATTCAAGAATTTTTTGCTGAAGAGAATACTGAAGAGGCAGAAAAAAGTCCTTTTGATAGTCTTATAGGGTATAATACCAGTCTAAGAACTCACATTGAGCAAGCTAAGGCTGCAGTACTTTATCCACCTAATGGACTTAACACACTTATAGTGGGGCCTACAGGAGTTGGGAAAACACTATTTTCTAATATGATGTATAAATATGCAATTTATGCTAGGAAATTAGATAGTAAGGCTCCATTTGTACTATTTAATTGTGCAGACTATTATAATAATCCTCAGCTTCTTTTATCGCACATATTTGGGCATGTTAAAGGTGCATTTACAGGAGCAGATGTAGAAAAAGAAGGCCTTGTAGCTAAGGCTAATGGGGGAATATTATTCCTTGATGAAATTCATAGGCTGCCTCCTGAAGGGCAAGAGATGATATTTTATTTTATAGATACAGGGACGTATAATAAACTGGGTGAAACAGAAAGAAACAGAAAATCTACAGTACTTATAATAGGAGCAACAACAGAAGATCCTGCTTCTTCACTTTTAAAAACCTTTGTTAGAAGGATTCCTATAGTTATATCACTCCCTACTTTAGAAGAAAGATCTGGTAAGGATAAATTAGATATAGTTAAATTTCTCTTAGCAAATGAAGCTCATAGAGTAAATAAACCAATAAAGGTAGAGGGAGAAGCTATAAAGGCGATTATTGGAAGTGCTTCCTATGGAAATATTGGTCAGATGAAATCCAATATACAACTAGTCTGTGCCACTGGATTTTTAAATAGCATAAATAATAAAGATTTCATTGAGATAGATTTTAAATCTTTACCACCAGATATAAAAAATGGTCTATTCTCATTGAGTAGCAAAAAAATAGAAATAGAAGAGCTATCTCAGTACTTTGACAATCAGATGGTGGTGATGCCACAGGGACATAAAGTTCTCATAGAAGAGGATTCTTCTGAGCCAACCTTCAATTTATATAAAATAATCGAAGATAAGGCCGCTATTTTAAAAGATGAGGGTGCGGATGATGAATATATAAAAAAATTTATAACAACAGATATCAATATTCATCTTAAAAGTTTTTATAAAAAGAGTAAAAATGCGGCTCAGGATAGAGGGAAAATATTGAAGTTAGTAGATGAAGATACACTTCAATTTGCAGAAGAGGTTAAAGCTCTTGTAGAAGTAGAGTTAAAAAAGAGTTTTAATGAAAGATTTCTGTATGCTTTTAGCCTTCATATCAGTGCATTTTTAAAAAGAATACAGAATGTACAAAGCCTACAATATACAAATATAAAAAATACGATTAATGACAAATCTCAAGAATTTAAAATATCGCTTAAAATAAAACAGCTTATTGAGAAAAAATATAATATCGTAGTTCCTGATATGGAAGTAATTTACTTAACATTTCTGATTAATTCAGTACAGGAAGAACAAAACAATCAAAGAGTAGCTGTAATTGTGGCTCTACATGGTAGTAGTACTGCAAGTTCTATGGTTAATGTGGCTAAAAAACTCTTAAGTGAAGGGGTTGTCGAAAGCATAGATATGCCACTTGATGTAAGCCCGCAAAGAGTACTGAATGATATAGTAGAAATGGTAAGTAAAATTGAAATGGGACGTGGAGTACTTTTACTTGTGGATATGGGATCTCTAACAAGTTTTGATTCTATTATAACTAAAAAAACAGGTGTAAGAGTTAAAACTGTTGATATGGCTTCGACACCATTAGTAATTGAGGCAGTTAGAAAGGCCAATATGCTTGATATGGATTTAGATTCCTTATATGATTCTTTAAAAGACTTTAAGGGATATAGCACTTATAGTAAAGATTCAAGAGACTTAGTGCAGCAAAAGAGTAGAGCTATAATAACCATTTGTTCCACAGGTGAAGGTACAGCAAAAAAACTCGAAGAATTAGTTAATAATATTGTAGTTAATATAACAAGAGATGAAATAATTATTATACCAATAGGCGTAATGAATATTAAAGCTGAGTTAAAGGATTTAATGAACCAATACACTATTATAGCAACAGTAGGGATTATGGACCCTAAGATAGGTGCACCATTTATATCAATAGAAAAGCTTATTGGTGGCGATGGAGAAAAACGTATAATTAACATAATTAAGAAGAATAATATACCTACAGATATAAAAGAAGAAAATATAGTGGTTAAAGAACTTTGTGAAGACAGCTTAAATGAGTTTTTAACGTTTTTAAATCCATATAAGATCATTAGTGTATTAATGGATTTTATAAGTGTATTAGAAAAAGAAATGTGTAAGGATTTTAGCAACCCATTTAAGATCAAATTAATGATTCATACGGCTTGTGCTTTAGAGAGAATGGTTATAAAGGAAACATTTATCTATAGTGGAGGTAAGAGTGAGGTGGATGGTACGGTTTTGAAATATGTAGAGAAAGCTACTTTCAGGTTTAAAGAAGTACTTAATATTAGCCTGACAGAGGACGAAATATATTATATTTGCGATATTTTTACAGATCAATACAAGGAACTTGAGGAATAATGCGGATTATTGTGAAGTAATCCTATTCATCCTTCAATATTAGACAATATATTGATACACTTCTCTTTTTATACACTTTTTTCATCAGTGAAAATTAAAATTAGTATTGAAACTATAGAACAAGTGTATCAATATAGAAAAATATTAATAATTAAAAAGAAATAAAACTTCAGTGGGAGTATAAATATCCTTATGAAGTAGTTAATATGCAGCGACCTAGCAGATGATTTAATATATCAATACACTGTTTTGGCACGACAATTGCTATATATTAAGTGTGGCAACTTAGGTGAAATTGCAGATGAGGAGGATTGTTCATTGAATATAGTGTTAGCAAGAATTGATGACAGATTAATACATGGTCAAGTAGCAACGATTTGGTCGAAACACACAAAATGTCAAAGAATACTTGTATGTAATGATGATGTAAAAAAGGACTTAATTAGAAAGACACTTTTAGAGCAAGTTGCACCTCCAGGAATTAAATCAAATGTTGTAGGAATTGATGAAGCAATAAGAGCATATTTTAATCCAAAACACCAAGACGATAGAGTGCTATTTCTATTCACTAATCCAACTGATGTTCTAAGAATGGTTGAGGGTGGAGTAGCCATAAAGAGTGTAAATATTGGTGGTATGTCATTTAAAGAAGGAAAGAAACAAATAACTCATGTAGTATCGGTAGATGATACAGATATTGAAGCTTTCAAAAAATTAAGTGAAAAGGGCATTGAACTAGAAATAAGAAAAATTTCTTCTGATTCAAAAATAGATTTAATGACAAGACTATAAAAGGCACTATATTGTGATATAAACATTTTATTATAGTTTGCGTGTGTTTTTGGACGATAATTGCCTATATAAATTAAAAGGGCTTTAGTTGTAATCGCTGTCATTGCTTATCATGTGCTATAAAAAATATTAAAACAAGAATCTACAACTGGAGTTAAATCCAGTGCTATTACAATTCGTAAATTAATTGAAATATATCATAATTATTAATTTTGGTTACAGGTTTTTCAAAACTTTTACATAAATTTTACTGTAGCAAATAAAAAAATAGGGGGTATAAAATATGGTAGGAATTATTCTTGCTAGTCACGGAGAATTTGCTAAAGGCATCTTGCAATCTGGTGCGATGATTTTCGGAGAACAAGAAAACGTGCAAGCTGTTACGTTGATGCCTAGTGAAGGCCCTGATGATCTTAAAGCAAAAATGAAAGACGCAATTGCATCCTTTGACAACCAAGATGAGGTTTTACTCTTAGTTGATCTTTGGGGCGGTACACCATTCAACCAAGCGAATAGTCTATTTGAAGAACATAAGGATAAATGGGCAATTGTAGCTGGTATGAATCTACCAATGGTAATTGAAGCTTATGCTTCACGTTCTTCTATGGAATCCGCACAGGAAATTGCGGCTTATATCTTAAAACCAGCTAAAGAAGGGGTTAAAGTTAAGCCAGAAGAATTAGAACCAGAAGATATTGGTAACTCTTCTAAAGCGACCGGTGCGAGTGCAGGTAAACCTGGATCATTCGAATATGTTTTAGCTCGTATTGACTCTCGTCTGCTTCATGGACAAATAGCGACTGCTTGGTCAAAAGATGTGCTACCTACAAGAATTATTGTCGTATCAGATGCAGTAGCTAAAGATGAGCTTCGTAGTAAACTTATCACGCAAGCTGCTCCTCCAGGGGTTAAAGCTCATGTTATTCCAGTTAATCAAATGATTAAACTGGCAAAAAATGATAAATCTTTTGGCGGACAACGTGCATTGCTTCTTTTTGAAAATCCAGAAGATGTACTTAGAGCAGTAGAAGGTGGAGTACCACTTAAGACAATTAATGTTGGCTCTATGGCCCATTCTCTGGGTAAAGTTCAAACAAACAAAGTACTTGCCTTTAGTCAAGAAAATATTGATACCTTTGGTAAACTTAAACAAGCTGGACTTACTTTTGATGTTCGTAAAGTTCCAAATGATTCAAAAGGAAATATGGACGAAATACTTAAAAAAGCCCAAGAGGAATTAAATAGACTAAAATAATTTAACTATTTAAATGGAAAAGGAGGATTAATAACCATGGATTTAAATATTATACAAATAATATTAGTCATTATCGTAGCATTTCTTGCTGGTATGGAAGGTATCTTGGATCAATTTCAATTCCACCAACCAGTAATTGCTTGTACGTTAATTGGCTTAGTTACAGGTAACTTATTACCAGCCTTAATATTAGGTGGTACTCTTCAAATGATTGCTTTAGGTTGGGCAAATATCGGTGCTGCCGTAGCACCTGATGCAGCGCTTGCATCTGTTGCATCAGCAATTATTCTAGTTCTTGGTGGACAAGGAACAGCAGGAGTTCCTGCAGCTATCGCTATTGCAGTTCCGCTAGCAGTTGCAGGGTTATTATTAACAATTATTGTTCGTACGCTTGCTACTGTGATTGTACATTTCATGGATGCAGCTGCTGAACAAGGAGATTTCAAAAAAATTGAAATGTGGCAAATTATTGCTATTTGTATGCAGGGTGTACGTATAGCAATTCCAGCAGGTTTAATTTTAGCAATTGGTGCTGGTCCGATTCGTGATTTACTTGAAGCTATGCCTACTTGGTTAACAGGTGGACTCGCAATCGGTGGTGGAATGGTCGTAGCTGTAGGTTATGCAATGGTAATCAACATGATGGCTACAAAAGAAGTATGGCCATTCTTTGCAATCGGTTTTGTATTAGCAACAATTACTCAAATTACACTTATTGGACTAGGTACAATCGGTGTGTGCGTGGCACTTATTTACTTAGCGCTTACTAAACAAGGTGGCTCAGGTAATGGTGGAAGTTCAAATATGGGTGATCCATTAGGCGATATTATTGACACTTACTAAGAAAGGGGGAGAACACGAAAATGGCAAATAAAATAAAACTAACGAGAAAAGATCGTATTTCTGTTTGGTTCCGTTCATTTTTTCTTCAAGGTTCTTGGAACTATGAAAGAATGCAAAACGGTGGTTGGGCATACTCATTAATACCAGCAATCAAAAAATTATATAAGACTAAAGAAGATCGTAAAGCTGCACTTAAACGTCACTTGGAGTTCTTTAACACTCATCCATATGTGGCTTCACCAGTTATTGGTGTAACATTAGCATTAGAAGAAGACCGTGCAAATGGTTTGCCAATCGATGACATAACTATTCAAGGTGTTAAAGTTGGTATGATGGGCCCTTTAGCGGGCGTAGGAGATCCAGTTTTCTGGTTTACTGTTAGACCAATTTTAGGGGCATTAGCTGGTGCACTTGCTATAAGTGGTAACATACTTGGACCAATTATCTTTTTCTTCGCTTGGAATATCATCCGTATGTCATTTATGTGGTATACACAAGAGTTTGGTTACAAAGCGGGCTCTCGTATTACCGAAGATGTATCAGGTGGTTTACTACAAGATATTACAAAAGGAGCATCCATCCTTGGTATGTTCATTTTAGGAGCATTAGTTAACAGGTGGGTATCTGTTGTATTTACACCGATAGTATCTACTGTTAAGTTAGCAGAAGGTGCCTTCATCGAATGGAGCAAACTTCCTGCTGGGGCGGACGGTATTAAAGAAGCTCTATTGCAACAATCAGGTGGTTTGTCATTAACTGCTGAAAAGGTTACTACACTTCAAAACAACTTGGATTCATTAATTCCTGGACTTGCAGGATTATTACTTACATTATTTTGTATGTGGTTGCTTAAGAAGAAAGTATCTCCAATTGCAATTATTTTTGGATTGTTCGCAATCGGAATTATTTTCCACTTAATCGGTTTAATGTAATATTTTTAAATAAACCTGGGCTTTTGGGCCTGGGTTTTTTTTATTACCTTCTATGTAAATGTTTAATTTTAAGAATGTATATTATATACTATAGTAACAAGTATAAATAGAAAAGAGGTAGATCATATGGTTCAATCACTGAATACAAAGGTGGATCTAGTAATTGATGCAACTGCTTTTACAGGTTTTGCAGATTATGGGAAAATAATGATCGGAGACAAAGGTTTTGAGTTTTATAATTCTCGTGATTCTCATAAATTTATTCAAATTCCGTGGGAAGAGGTTGACAGTGTCATTGCGTCCATATTGCTAAAAGGAAAGTGGATTCCACGATATGCGATCAAAACTAAGAAAAATGGCACCTATACTTTTTCTTCCAAAGAACCAAAGAAAGTACTTCGAGCTATTCGAGAATATGTTGATCCAGCTCATATGGTTAATTCGCTAAGTTTTTTTGATATGGTTAAAAGAGGGGTGCAAACGAGATTTAAGAAGAAGTAAGCATTTACTTAAGAAATGCTATGTTAGACAATATTGAGGATAAAATTGGCTTGTCTTAAAATAGACAAGCCAATAAATTATTACTCAAGAACTATTATTAAGTATCAGTGTTTAAAGTATGTACGCTTTGCAACGTGCCACGTGCCAAATGGATGGCACCCTTTTTTTGATTGTAAAGTTCCTTGTCCGCACCTTGAATTAATTGGTCAAAGCTAAGTTTTGCGGTAGGAGTATAAACTGAAAATCCTAAACTAATAGATAACTTATATGGTTTTTTAGAAATGGAATTATATTTATCAAAATTATATTTAATATTGTTTGAAATTTTATTAATTTCATCTTTAGTGGACTTATTTGCTGCAATTATTAAAAATTCATCTCCACCAATACGAGCTACTATATCATCTGGTCCAAAGGACTCCTTAATTATAAGTGCTGCCGTTAAAATAGCGCCGTCACCTTCTTTATGACCATAAGTATCATTGATTATCTTTAATCCATCCAGGTCGCCAAAACACATAACAGCTTTACCACCAGTTATAGAAGCTGACTTATAAAGACTTCCACCGTGCATATAAAATCCTCTTCTATTGAAGATACCTGTTAATTCATCAATTACATAATTGTTTCTTAATTCACCATTCCTTTTTTCCAGTTCTATAACAGCTAAATTCAATTGTTCTTCAGCTTTTATGCGCTCATTAAATAACATTTGAATCTTTAGTGTATTACTAATCTGCGCTCTAAAGGTTTCATAAACAAATTCATCAAATGCATTCATGTCAAAGGCAATATATCCGAAATAGTATTTACCTGTAACTAGTGGAAAGAATATTAGCTCATTTCTTTTTCCCTTATACATAAACTGGTCAGGTAGTATGTCTTGTGTATCTAAACACTGAGTTTTAGCAAGGAGGCCTTCATTGTATCCTAAAATTAAATTAACCTTAGCTGGTAATTTAAAATTTTTATTAAACAAAGTAGTCACAGGATTATCATAAATGCATAAATAGCATTGTTTAATTTCGTACCAGGACATAGCAGATATAATAACTTTAGTTAATTCCTCAAGATTTGCTATAGTATTAAAATCGCTCATTATATCGCGTGTTCCTATATACATTCTTTTGAAATTAAAATGTTTTATGGATTCTCTTTTATTAAAAATATCACCTATTAAAATGCTAGCCAAATAAAAGATTTGTTCGGCTACTCTTAAAACCTCATGATGTTTTATAACAGTAAGCGTGAAGTTACGAACAGCATAAAGTGTCTCATTCCATGGATAATTGTGTTTCTTTATAGTATATGAATCAAATAGAACATCTTTAAACTCCTCTAAAAAATCCCCATCTATTTTTTTAGCTTTTATATCTTTCATAAATGCATTTGATAAATCAATAATTTTTGTTGTGTTGTCTAACATCTGAGTTGTAGGTATTGAGAGCTCAGTTAGTATTAAATTGACGAGGGAAGATTGCTTTTTAGTTAAGTGATTTTCAAGATCAATGCATTCACTATTATAAAAAGTATCTGTACTTAAACTAGAGGATAGTGTGAAGGGGGGCTTATTTTTTATAATATTGTAGCAACCACAGGATTCGCGTATTATTAACTTGCCGTTTAAAGAAGTACACTCTGGTACCGACTCACCATCTAAAATGGTGTCTATGTATTTGGCCGCAAGGGATGCCATTTCAAAAATAGGCTGCTCAATAGTAGTAAAAGAAGGAGAGAAGGATTTTACAGATTCAATATTATCGAACCCAGTTAATGCTATATCTCTTCCTACTTCAATTTCCATTTTTTTTAAACGATAAAACACTTCGATTGCCATTTCATCATTTGAAACCGCAATAACCTGTGGGCGTTTATTCCTATTTATCATAAGCTCATCTATAGCTCTAACTGCTGATAATTCATGAAAATCTCCTTCAACAATAAGCGCACTATCAATAGGTATGTTATGTTCTTTTAAAGCATCTTTGTATCCATCTAACCTCATAACTGATTCAGCATTTAAAGAAGTACCTGTTATAAATGCTATTTCAGTATAATTATGATGTTCAATTAAATGATTAACCATTAGATGCATACATTCTCTGTTATCAAAAATTATGCTAGGAATATCATTAATATCGATTCCAATACTAACAATAGGTATAGTTCTAAAGGGTTCTAAAAATTCATTAAATTTATCAATTCCAATATAATTAAGCAATAATCCTGGGCATATAATTAATCCATCCAGTTTATCCGTGTTAACTAAATCGTAAATAACATTCTGACTTGCTTCATCTCTATTAGGAGAATTAAGAGCTGCACCCGCAAAAAAAAGCACATCAAAATCTCTTTCTTCAGCAACTTTTTTTATTCCCTCACAAAGAGGTGTCTGGTAGAAACCATCAAAAGAATTAATTAAAACGCCTATTATTTTTCTTCTATTTTGGAATAAAGTATTCATCCTACATAGCCCCCATATGAATTCAAATAATTTGAAAATTATATTAATTTTATCACAAAATGCTACTTTATGGCAAGTGAATATAACAATTATTAACAATTAATAAAAAAACTAACCTGTATTTCTACAAGTTAGTTTTTTTAATAGATTATTTTTTCTTGCGACCTATAAGTAATAAACCAGCAGCAATCATTATCAGCACAAAAGATATATTATCAATAAATTTCCTGCTTATATCAAAATTAAAAATTGATTGTGCAATACCGAAGGATATAAATACGAAAGCTATTGCTAGTACAAAGATTTGATTTCGTCGTAATTTCATTCTCAACCACCCCACTATTGCAACTATATACTTATTATATCATATACATATTGCGACTAATATGTATATGATATAATAAAGTACTATTTTACATCTAAGGTTGTTTTCCCTATGCCATATACACTTTCCCAGTCATTTACAAATTGGTTAATGCTCCAGTCAGTAAGAGGATGAGCTAGCATTGCATCTAATATCTCTGGATTTACAGTTACAGAGTGCCCGCCTACAAGAGCAACATTGTGGACTTGCTGAACGTTTTTAAAAGAAGCAGCTAAGACTTTAGCATCTATACCATATTGCTCAAATAATTGAACTATTTGAGCCACAACCGAGACCCCATCACCACTAATATTATCTATTCTATTAACATAAGGAGCAACAAAGGAAGCTCCAGCCACAGCTGCCATAAGAGCTTGCTGAGCAGTGAAAATTGCAGTAGCGGTCGTTTTTATACCTTTTTGTTTAAGTATTTTCATTGCTTTTATTCCTTCAGGTATAACTGGAATCTTAATATAAAGATTTCCTCCGATTGTGCTATTTAAATACTCAGCTTCTTCCACCATTTTTTCAGCAGTTAAACTAACAGCTTGAACATGAAGCATTGACTCATTACCTATAATTTTTCTGATCCCCTTTAAAATATCTAAAAAGCTTTTATTTTCTTTGGAAATGATTGTTGGATTAGTAGTAACACCAGCCATAGGGTACAAGTTGTAAGCTCTTTCTATAGCCTCTAAATTAGCGGTATCAATTATATATAACATAATTATATCTCCCTTATTTTATAATTTTATTTTAAATTCTTTTAAGCATTTTTTAATTCCATCTGTTGACTCTGAAAACTCTAGACCATAGCTTTTAATTTTATCAGTACATAATCTTATATCTCTAGTATGTTCTTTATATTTTTCTAAGTCGGCCTCTAGTAGTTCATTTATTCTATGTTCTAATCCAACTTCTTTAAATATTAAAGAGCATATATCATAGCGGCTTAAACTATTATGACTTCCTACATGGTAGGTACCATAAGGAATTTCAAATATCATTGGAAATTGGTCTATAACTTCATGAACATAAGTTAGGCCTCTATACTCGTTTGTTGTAACCAATGCTTTTTTGCCCTGTAAAATATCAGTCAAGGTGCCCCAAAGTATATTAGGGGACATACCACAATTTCGCTCCGGAACACCGAAAAGCCAAGTAAATCTTACAATCCAAAGCTCATCTAACACTTCTTTTAATAAGTCTTCAGCTTCAAGTTTGTTTTTACCATACATTGTATCAGGACAAGGAGTAGATTCTTCTGTATATGGGCCGCTTTCAATATTGCCATTAAAAACCTGCTCAGTGCTAAGAAATATCATTTTCGAATGTACTTTCTTGCAAGCCTTAGCAACATTTATTGCTCCGGTAACATTAATTTTGTATGCAAGGTCTGGATTTTTGTCACAAAATTCCGTACTTGCTTTGGCTGCTGCATGAATAACATAGTCAGGATTAAAGTTTTTCAAAATTTCATTTACTTTTTTTTCATCAGTAATATCAAGTAAGGATGAACTTGCTGAGAGAATTTCATATGTGTTTTTATATTTTTCAGTAAATCGAGTACAAAAAAAACCAGTTCCACCTGTTAATAATATTTTTTTCATTTTAACACCTCATCTTATATTTTAATTAACTAATAGGTAACTAATATATAATTACAAACCACCAATAACCACTTTAAGACCATTATTTCTCATTTCATCTGCTATCATTTCTACGATCTGAGGAGTTGGAGGGTCTATATCTTTAAGCTTGTAATCTACATTTAACAATTTATATTTATTGCTTCCATACTGATGAAAAGGAAGAATGTGAATTTCTTCAAGGTTTAAACTTTTAACAAAGATAATTATCTCTTTTATATTTTCATCATCTGTGGTATACCCTGGTATTAGTGGAACTCTAGGTATAACCTTTTTATGCATTTCAGTTAAGATTTTAATATTGTTTTTTATTAGATTAATATCTGCTCCAAGTATTAGTTTAGAGTTTTCTTTATTCATTATTTTAAGATCAAATAATATTAAATCACAATAAGCTGCTAGTTTAATAAGGCTTTGTGTATTCCCTTGACCACTAGTTTCGATTGCAGTATTTATACCTAAACTTTTCAGCTGCTTAAGGAGTTCTGTTGCAAAGGCGCTCTGAGATAAAACTTCTCCACCTGAAAGGGTCACCCCGCCACTCGATGTACGGTAGAAAACCATATCCTTTTGAACTTCTGTAACAACATCTTCTACGGTCATATACGTGCCAAACTGCGTAATTGCACCTGTTGGGCATTCATCTACATCAAAAGTGCAGTGCTTGCAATGGATACATTTACTTTTCATTTTCACTGTTTGAGGTTCAAAGCTTTGAGATTCGGGGTTGCTACACCAAGGACATTTCATAGGACATCCCTTAAAAAATACAATCGTTCTAATTCCATCGCCATCATGCAAGGAATATCTTTGAATATTTAATATTAATGCTTTCACCTAATCACTTCCTATAAATTATGTTCAGTTCTTTTAATGATATCATCTTGGATTTCACGGCTTAGCTCTATAAAAAAAGCACTGTAACCTGCTACTCTTATAACTAGGCCCTTATAATCGTTTGGACTAGCCTGAGCACTTTTTAGTGTTTCAACTGAAACTACATTGAATTGTATATGCTGTATTTTAAGTTTCATAAAACCATATAGAAAATCACATAATTTATGAATTCCCTCATCTCCCTCTAGGGTTTTAGGACTAAACTTAACATTTAAAAGGCTGCCATTGGTTGTTAAGTAGTTATCTAATTTGCTTACGCTTTTTAGCACAGCAGTAGGACCAAGAACATCTCGACCTACCATAGGAGACAAGCCACCATCTGCAAGTTGTTCACCAGACTTACGCCCATCAGGGGTAGCACCCACCGATTTTCCAAGGGGAATATGAGCTGATACTGTATAAGACCCGGGGGTAAAGGTACCACCTCTAGGAGTCGCATGCTTTTCCACAGCTTTTGAGTAATATCTAAGAATATCTGAACTAAGATTATCTACTTCATCATTGTCATTTCCAAATTTATCATACTTATTAATAAGGCGAACTCTAAGTTTTTCATGCTCTACGCCCTCAAAATTACAATCTAAAGCTTTGATTAGACCACTTAAAGAAATTCTTTTTTCTTCAAAGACAATCTTTTTTAAAGCATAAAGTGAATCACTTAAATTTGCTATGCCAATACCTTGAACACCGGAAAAATTATATTTTGCACCACCATAAGTTATATCCTTTCCAGTCTCTAGACAATTATCAATGAAACATGAAAGAAGTGGAACAGGTGCAAAATCTTTATGGGATGTATCTACAATATTTGAGCCAATTACCATAAGTCCCACATACTTATCGATTTTTTGTTTTATGTTTTCAATTATTTCATCGAATGTTATAGCCTCATTGTTTCCACTTTCCTTTAATGAAATTTCCATTATCTTCAACAAATTGAAAAGTGCAATATCATGTAGTCCATAAGTTTTTCCAGGAAGTGAAAGTTCAACGCAGCCAACTACAGAATAGTCTCTTGCATCCTCTAAACTGACACCTCTGTTTAAAAATCCGGGCACTATTACTTCATCGTTAAAAATTTGAGGTATTCCTGTACCAAGGCGCACAGTTTTAGCAGTTTTCTTTAAGAAACCTGGCTCTATAAGTTCATTTACACGTACACCTAAATTTGGTTGGGGAAGCCTAATATCTTGATAGGTATCTAGAGCGAGATAAGATAGCGCGTTAACTGCAGAGCGACCACTTTCTGTAAGCCCTCCAAGGGTTATAGTATATCCAGTTGGGAAACCAGCGAAGTATCTTGCACTATTGCTACTTCTAATTAAAACTACGTCATTGGTTTTAATCCATAAACAAGTTAATATTTCCCTTAAACTTTCAGGAGATATTCCGCTTTTAAGGTCATTTTCATAAAAGGGATACATATACTTATCAAAACCACCCAGTGACAAGGAACTAGCATTGGATTCGTATTGTAGTATCACACATAAATACCATAATAGTTGACAGGCTTCATAGAAATTAGAAGGCTTTTCTACGGAAACTTTTGTTGCAATCCTAGCAATCTCAAGCAACTCAGCCTGTCGTCTTTTATTTAGCTCCACCTTAGCACTTGATTTTGCTAAAGCTGCATATCTTAAAATATGTGATGTCGATGCTTCAAGAGTTATTGTGGAAGCTTTATAGAAATCATTGTGAGGGTTCTTTTCAGATAAGACTAAGGCGTCACGCGTTATCTGACCCAGACCTTGATTTAATAATTTCTCGAAGTTTGGAATTATATGTCCTTGACCTTTATCAGTTTGATTGAGTTTAAAAATATCTAAGTCCATAGGAACGCGAACTTCAGGTGTAAGCTTTTTATTTATAAAGTCCTTTAAGGATCTACCAGACCAGAAGGGATAAAGTACTTCTCTATAAACCCTCTTATCTTCCTCGGATATAAAAAACTTATCTTGTTGTCTATGATCGATTGTTTCAAGTTCATCATTAATCCAGTAGGGGTCCATTTCAGGAGAAATAATTCCGCTCCTAGGCTTTGGTGTTCTATTACCAATTATAAGTTCTTCATCTCTTATAGAAATTTTGGCATTACCTAGTATATGAGCGGTTGCTTTTGCCCGCCTAATAATTGATGGTTCGCCTTCAGTCCTTTTGTAGCTTTCTGTATATAGAAGAGCTCTTTCAAGAGACACCTCTCTTTTGTTTTCAAAGAGAGCACTTTTAAGTAATTGAATTCTATCAAATGTCAAAGTGACTACCTCCTTTTTAAATAATATACAAGTTCTTATCGTTTGTTATCATTGTTTATTGTTTTGTCTTATTGTATAATGAAAATGGAGAAAATTCAATACTTAAATAATAAATTTTATAAAAATTATAATAATAAAGATATGAGGAGAGAAGCAATATGGAAGATTATGAAAAAATGCTAAAAGAGCTAAAGGTACACGAGGAGCTGCTACAATTCACAGAATTTACAAATGAAACAGCACTAAAAATTGGTATGAAGATGATTGAAAAAGCAAAAAAAGAAAATTACGCAATAGTAATTGATATTACAAGAAGTGGTCATCAATTATTTCATTATGCTTTTGAGGGAACATCGCCTGATAATGATGCTTGGATTATTAGAAAAAACAGAGTAGTTAATAGGTTTCATACTAGTTCATTATGCATAGGAACAAAACTTAAACTCATAGAAAAAACAATTGAAGAAAAGTACTTTGTTTCATCGGATGAATATTCTCCCCATGGAGGTGCATTTCCAATAATAATTAAAAATGTTGGGGTAGTAGGTACGATTTCTTCTTCTGGAATAGATCAAATAACAGAACATAATTTAATTGTAGGGGTTTTAAAAGAATTTTTGCAACAATAGGGGGTAGTTCACTTGTATAAGTTACTAGTGTTAGATATGGACGGAACGCTTTTAAATGAAAATCAGAAAATTTCTAAACAAAATATATTAGCAATTCAAAAGGCAAAACAGCTTGGAGTTAAAATTGTAATTGCTTCGGGACGTACAATTCAGGGTATAGAAAATTATTTGGAAGAATTGAACTTAATAAGTAATGATGAATATTGCGTGGTGTGCAGTGGGGCAATAGTTATGAATAATACAAAAAATAAAATTATTCAATCAAATCATCTTAATCACGAAGAAATTGCATATGTGTTTAATTTAGTGAAACAGCTTGATATAGATTTAAATATGTACTCTAATGAAAGTATTTTAATACACTCTAACAATTATTTTAGTAGAATAGATTCTATTGCAAATAATTTACCTTTGCAAATTATGAATTTTGAATCTCTAAACAAAGACACTTTAATATCAAAGATTATGCTGATAAATGAGGATTTAAGTATAGCAGAAGAATTGGGAGGATTATTTCCAAGTATTATAATAGAAGATACTAGTATTGGGTCTAAAGAAGGCTATAATAAAAATTTATTCAAGGATATTTCTAAACTACCAATTGAATTTTTAGAAAAATTTACTGTTTCTAAAGTAACACCGTTTAATGTGGAAGTTATGAAGAAGAGTGTAAATAAAAGATCAGGCATAGAAAAACTTGCGGAGGAATTAGGAATAAAGTCTCATGAAATCATTTGTATTGGAGATTCAGGAAATGATAGACAAATGATTGAGTATGCTGGGCTTGGGGTGGCAATGGAAAATGCATTTCCAGAAATTAAAGAAATTGCAGATTATGTTACTTTATCAAATGAGGAAAATGGTGTTGCTCATGTAATAGATAAGTTTATACTAAATGATTAAAAAATCATTATATAGGGTAAGGTGGTTATATTTTGTTTGCTGAGGAAAGAGTGGAAAAGATTATTGGGTTACTTAATGAAAATTCAAAGGTAGTGGTAAAGGAGCTTAGCAAAAGGTTCAAAGTAACAGAGGACTGTATAAGAAAAGATTTAAAAGCTTTAGAAAAGCGAGGGATTCTTCAAAGAACGTATGGGGGAGGCGTATTAAATAGGAAGGCTGCTCCGCATTATGATATTTCAATTAGAAAGAATACTAATTTAGAGGGTAAATTAAAAATTGTAGAAAAGGCTTTTGAACTTATAAAGTCAGGAGAAACTATTTTTTTAGATATATCATCCACAAATATATTAATTGCAGAGAAAATTGCAAGAGGCAATAAAAAACTCATAGTTATAACTAATATGATAGATATTATTAGATGTTTTTCAAATTGTGAACATGTAGATGTAATAGCTACTGGTGGAGTATATAATAAAGAATTAAATGGATTTGTAGGGTCCACGACTATAGAAATTATATTAAGGCACAAGGTTAATAGGGCATTTATAGGCAGTTGTGGTTTGAATATGTTTGATAAAAGTGTTACAACTTTTGATATGGAGGATGGTAATACAAAAAAAGCTATTATTCACTCTGGAAAAAAAGTTTATTTAGTTATGGAAAGTAGGAAGTTTCAATATGATGGAACTTATAAATTTGCGAATATTTATGATGTAGATGCGATTGTTGTAGATGAAATGCCAGATGAAGAGATCTGTAGGGAACTTGAAGAAAACAATGTACAACTGATCTAAAATTGAAGTAAATTAATATATATAATTTCCGCATCATTGTGGAAGAAAAAGTGCATATTACTATATAGATTGAAGTTTAATTAAATGATATGATAAACATAGAACAAATAGTAAAACGATTACAAAGCGTTTTTGGGAGTGATGAAAATTAAAGGTAAGGAAGATGTCAAAAAACAAATTCTTTTATTGTTAGCCCAGAATAAAGAGCCTGTAACTGTAGCAAATTTAGCAGAGAAAATTTCTATGTCGGGGAAGAGTGTTAGAAATTATCTTAAAATACTGAAAGAAGAATTAAAAGATAATGATATGTCACTTGTAATTAAACCTAATTTAGGTGTATATCTAGATGTTTCGAATGAAGCAAGAACTTTATTACGAAATGATATTATGCTTAAAAATGTAAGTGAAGAAGAATTTTCACCACAATACAGACAAAGTTACATATTAAGAACATTACTAAAAAGCAAGTATACTTATACGCTTCAGCTTCTTGCAGAGGATTTGTATTGTAGTAAGAGTACCATAGTAAATGATCTTACCTATACTCAGAATTGGTTAGAGGAAAGAGGGCTTCATTTGAGACGAAAACAGAATCAAGGTCTTTGGATTGAAGGAAATGAAAATGAGTATAGACGAGCAATGATGGATTTATTTTCAGAAAGCAAGATAAATAAAGATGTTATTCTAGAAAATGAATCGGATAAGTTGGATTATAGAGTTGATATTGTTAACTACAAAAAAATAAGACTTATGTTTCCTCGTATTGATTTATATAAAATACAGGAAATTATTCTTCAAGCAGAAGAAAAACTTCAATATTATTTTACTGACCAAGCCTTTATAAATTTGATAATTCATATAGCTATTGCAATAGAAAGAGTAAAAAACGAAAAAGAAATAAAAATGGTGGAAGAATTCTTTAAGTCTTTAACAGGAAAATATGAATTGCAAGTAGCCGATTGGGTTGTAGAAAGATTAAGTGAGACCTTTCATTTAACTTTTTCGCAAGATGAAATAGGTTATATAGCATTACACATGTTAGGTGCGAAAATTCAAGAAGACTTAGATCCAAATAATTGTGATATTTTATTAGATACGCAAAATGAAGAATATGTAGATACAGCAAAAGAAATAGTATGTCTTGCAGGTGATGTGCTAGAGGTTGATTTATCGAAAGATAAATTACTACTCACAGCATTGGTGTTACACTTAAGACCTACAACGGTTCGTCTAAAGTATGGACTGAAATTAAGAAACCCCATATTGGATACCATAAAGAATGAATATACAAGCATCTTTGGCGCTGCATGGGCGTGTAGCAGTATTTTTGAGAAGAAACTAGGCATTTCCATAAATGAAGATGAGGTTGGATACATTGCAATGCATCTTGCGGTGGGAGTTTCAAGGTTAAGTAAAAGAATAAAAGCCATAGTTGTATGTTCAAGTGGCGTAGGAACTTCACAATTAATATCTATTAAACTAGAAAAAAGATTTCATGAAATAGACATTATTGCAGTGATTCCACTGTATTCACTTAAGAAAGAAATTATTAGCAAGGCAGATATTATTATATCAACTATACCAGGAGTGCTTAATAGCCCAAAATTTGTTTATGTGAGCGCAATGCTAGGAGTAGCTGATGTATTAAAAATACAAAATGCACTTGAAAGATTAGATTCAAGAAGTAATAGAGAAGTCTATGACGAAAAAAATCCTGGAAGTAGTATAACTGGTGTGCTAGATGAGAAATTATGTTTTATGGATGACCAAAGGCATAACCTCACAGATATAATTAATCACTATGGTAAAATTATGGAAGAAAAAGGATACGTTAAAAATGGATTTTGTGAAAATGCACTAGAAAGAGAAAATAAATCATCTACTGTAATCGGGAAAGGAATTGCAATACCGCATTCATCTCAGGAGTTTGTGGAAAAATCAAAAATATGTATTGTTAGATTGAAAGATGCTATTATTTTGGATGATGAAAAGGTAAAACTTGTTATCATATTGGCTCTTAAGTTCATTGACTATACTTTTACAAAAGAATTTTATAGAAAATTCTATTCTATATTAGATAATGAAAAGTTAATAGATAAAATCATGGAATCAAATGATAAATTGCAAGTGCTAGATATATTTTTGAATGGAGGAATTAAAAATGAATAACTTAATTACAAAACAAATGATATTAATGGACCTAGATGCTGAAAATAAAAATGATGCTATTGAAAAACTGGCTAGAATTATTGAAGGCCAAGATAGACTTATTGATTATAATGGTTTTTTAGCACAAGTAAATGAAAGAGAAGAGACGTTCCCAACAAGTATAGGTTTTAATTTTGCAATACCTCATGGAAAATGCGAGTCAGTGAAGACAGCAGCATTGGCCTTTGCGAGACTTAAAAATGAAGTTAAGTGGAGTGAAGACGAGAGTGCAAAGTATATTTTCTTAATTGCGGTTTCAGACAAAGAGGCAGGAGACCAGCATTTAAAAATTCTAGCAAAGTTGTCACGAAAGATTATGAGTGAAGAGTTTAGAGAAAAACTTGAAAATGCTAAAAGTGTTGATGAGATATTAGAGATTTTAGATATATAGGAGATTAAAATAAAATTTAGTAAAGAGGGGGAAATATTAAAATGGAAGATTTAAAAGAATTATTTAAACACACGAGGCAACATTTAATGACAGGGGTTTCTTACATGATTCCGTTTGTTGTTGCAGGAGGAGTGTTATTAGCACTTTCAGTTCTACTATCTGGTTCAGCAGCAGTACCACCAGAGGGCACAAAACTATATGATTTATTTCAAATTGGAGCAGCGGGCCTTGGAATGATGGTTCCAATACTTGCAGGTTTTATAGCATTCTCCATGGTAGATAGGCCGGGACTTGCACCAGGAGTTATTGGTGGATTCTTAGCAAACCAAATAGGAGCAGGATTCCTAGGCGGAATAATTGCAGGACTCCTAGCAGGACTAGTAGTTTTCTATTTAAAGAAAATAAAAGTTCCAAAAATTATGCGTTCAGTAATGCCTATATTTGTTATTCCATTAGTTGGTACTTTTGTGGTTGGTGGATTAATAGTTTGGGTACTCGGACAACCGATTGCAGGTGTTATGGAAGCAATGAAGGTTTGGCTTGAAGGTTTAGGTACTGGAAACATAGCGCTTCTCGGACTTATTTTAGGGCTTATGATTGCATTTGATATGGGTGGTCCAGTTAATAAGGTAGCATATGGATTTGGAGCAGCTATGGTTGGTACAATAGACCCAGCTACAGGCATGGCAGCACCAATGGCTTTAAAAATAATGGCAGGTATAGGTGTGGCTATTTGTACACCACCAATAGGAATGGGTATTGCTTCAATGTTATCACCTAAGAGGTATACTACAGAAGAAAAAGAAGCTGGAAAAGCCGGTATATTAATGGGTATGATAGGAATAACAGAAGGAGCTATACCATTTGCCGCAGCTGATCCTCTAAGAGTTATACCATCAATAATGGTTGGTTCTGCATGTGGTTCAGTTACAGCTATGGTACTTGGCGCAGGAAATCCGGCACCATGGGGTGGATGGATAGTACTACCAGTTGCTTCAGGTAAGGTAAGTTATATTGTTGGTACAATAGTAGGTGTTTTAGTTACAGCACTAGTAGTTAATATTCTAAAGAAACCTATTCAAGTTAAATCTGAAGATGAAATTAGTGGTAGTAGTGATGATAATGAGATAGATTTAGAATTTTAATTATAATAATTACTGATAAGTAGTATACTAAGATAAGCATAATTAAATTTAGGATAGTAATATATTTAGGAGATGAGAATATGAAAATTTTAGCAGTAACAGCTTGTCCATCAGGAGTGGCACACACTTATATGGCTGCTGAAGCACTAGAAAAAGCAGCAAAAGCTAAAGGCATAGAAATTAAAGTGGAAACTCAAGGTCAAATAGGTATAGAAAATAGAATTACAGCAGAGGATGTTAAAGGTTCTGATATTGTAATTTTAACTAAGGATATGGGAATTAAAGAAGTTGAAAGATTTAAGGGTATACCAACAGTTAAAGTTGGAATTAGTGATGTCGTAAAAAAAGCCGATCAATTAATTGATAAAGTTGTGGCGCATGTAAACAGTTTAAAATAGAATAGAAAAGATAAATTAAAGCTATCACTCTAATAATGAGTGGTAGCTTTAATTTATATAGATAAAAAAATGAAACAATATGGCATGCAACAATAAATCGAAAGAATAAGGCTGATTATGGTTTAGGTTTCGATAAATTGCAGAATAATAGGAAGATTGAAATTAATACCTAGTAAGAGGTTGACAGGTACATATGTAAACGATATACTTGAAAAGAATTATGTCGATTTTCACATTAAATTGTATAAATATTCAAGTGTTTTTTAATTTTTATAGGGGGTGTGGTTATGAAAGAAACAAATGGAAAGCCGAAAAGAGATCAGTGGAGTTCAAAAACAGGATTTATACTTGCTGCTGCTGGATCTGCAGTTGGACTTGGGAATCTTTGGAAGTTTCCTTATACCGCAGGTAAAAATGGTGGAGGCGCTTTTGTCGTTGTTTATATTGCAATGCTATTTTTAGTTGGGTTTACTTTAATGATGGCGGAGCTTGTACTCGGTAGACATACACAGCTAAGTGCAGTGGGTGCTTACAGAAAAATTAAGAAAAAATGGGCGTGGGTTGGATTTATAGGAGTAGGGGCATCATTTTTAATATTAACATTCTATAGTGTTATTGGTGGATGGGTATTAAAGTATATTGTTACGGCATTTTCAGGGGGATTTAATACAACAGACCTTGGTGCACTTGAAGGTATATTTTCGACATTCATAGGAAGCCCAGTTCAGCCAATTATTTACCATGGTATATTTATGGCAATAACATTATTTATAGTTATGGGTGGTGTTAGTGGTGGTATCGAAAAGATTAGTAAGATTTTAATGCCAGCATTATTTATAATGATGATTGTAATTATGATTAGATCCGTTACACTTCCAGGTGCTATGGAAGGTGTTGAATTTCTATTAAAACCAGATTTTTCTGTAATTGACGGCTCTGTTATATTAGCGGCGGCGGGTCAGGTATTCTTTTCTCTAAGTCTTGGTATGGGTGTTATTATTGCATACGGTAGTTACCTTGGGAAAAGTGAAAATCTTGTAGAAAGTGCATTCTTTATTCCATTGCTGGATACTGTAATAGCATTACTTGCAGGACTTACAATTCTACCAGCAGTATTTGCTTTAGGATTTGACCCAGCTGGTGGACCTGGACTTCTTTTCATAACATTACCAGGTGTATTTGCTAAGATGCCTTTAGGTTCTTTCTTTGCTATATTATTCTTTGTATTAGTTTTATTTGCTGCTATTACATCTTCGATTTCACTGTTAGAGTCGGCGGTATCAGTATGTATTGACGAATTCAGATGGAAACGTAAAACGGCAACAATTGGACTTGCAATTCTTGCCTTCATTATTGGTGTACCTTCTTCATTAGCTAATGGACCTGTTATGTCAGATATGGTATTTATTAAAGGTCTTAATTTCTTTAACTCGATGAGCTATCTTGCAGAAAGTATCCTTCTACCACTTGCAGGATTAGTGTTAAGTATATTCATCGGATGGGTATGGGGTGTAGACAAAGCTGTAGCAGAAGCTACTAATGACGGAAAAGTAAAGTTTGGACTTGCCTTTGTTTGGGGATTCCTTATTAAATGGGTAGTTCCTATTGCTATATTTGTAATTTTATTACAAAGCACTGGCATAATGGATTGGATTTTAGCTAGTATTAAGTAGTGTTAATTTGTATAATAGAAAAAGCCAACCTGTAAAAAACTTTACAGGTTGGCTTTTTTTGACCAATAATACCATTGTCGGAGCATACTTTTGAGTTTTAGTTTGTAAGTACTTTGACTAAAAAGTCGTAGATAATGTCTGCTGTTTTGACGATAGAACTTATGGTAGCATACTCGTCACAACTATGAATATGTTCACCTTCAGCACCGAAAACAATTACAGGAACATTAAGTCTTGAACCTAAGTGATTAAAATCACCAATGCACTGGAAATAAGAGATACTTGCATCACAATTACAAACATCAACTATTGATTCTAAAAATGTAGCGACAAAATGATTTTGAACTGATACTACATAGGGTATATAGCCTCGGTTGCATCCTAAAGGTGCATCTCTAAAAGTGATTCTATAAGTGCTTTCAATATTTGTTTTTTTTATTGCATCAACTATATAACTTTCTATTTTTTTTTCGTTCTCTCCAATGACAACATGCCAAAAAAGTTTGACTTTAGCATAATCTGGAACGCTACAAGCACCACCATCACTTTCTACTGCAATGACACATGCAACACCTTTACCTAAAAATAAACCCTCAGTATAATCTATTTTTTCTAATTCACACATGAATTTTCCAGCATCCAATGCTGCATTAATACCTAATTTTGGGAGAGCTGCATGAGATGCTTTACCGAAGAATTCTACTTCAACACCATAGCCACCTCTTGCCCCAAGAGCTATATCTGGAAAAGAACGATTGTTGAACCCTGCGCTTGGCTCAGTACTGATTACAAAATCCACGTCTTTAATTAATCCTTCTTCGATTAACGCATTTGTTCCAAGGCCATAAGGTCCCTCTTCATCTGAAACAAAAGTTGCAATAATCTTTCCTGTAAATTCTGTGTGGAGTTCATGAAACTTTCTGAGCGCAAGCATAGAGGAGCAACAACCTGATTTCATATCAAGAGCGCCAAGCCCGTAAATTTTATCATCTTCTACAATTCCTTCGTATGGATTTTTAGACCACCCATTGCAAAGATTAACGGTATCTAGGTGGCCATTTATACAAATAGTAGGGCCGAAAGTTTCACCGATAATTTCACAGATAACATTTTTGCCCTTAAAATTAGTAATTTTCGGCTCATGGTATTCATGAATGAACGCGGGTATATCATTTTTAATAAACCATTGGTAGGTAAAATCCATAATGGCATCTTCAAAATAATAGGGACTTGGTATGGATATCAATTCTTTCATTAATTTAATTACTTCAAATGATGTGATCTCGTCACACGGTGTGGTATTTTCATATATTTTCGTCATACAGAAATCTCCATAAAATTGCTATCAGTATAGGGTATGTTGAAATAATGAAAATAAAACTAATTAAAATAAAAATCCAACAATTTGCAATTTATATCAATTAGTCAGCTTCTTATTTCCATTTTCATGCTGTATCTAGCATTATTGCACATGTGTCTAATAAACTCCTATCAGCTAACCTAGTAGACATAATACTTTATATTTAAAGCTATACAACTATTTACATATAGATATGAAAGTAATATAATAGATGGTATGGGTTTAAACAAAGGGGGTGCATTATTATTAATATAAATGCTTTTATAAGTTTAGGTACAGCATTAATTGTAGGAGTTATATTTGGTAAAATAGTAAATAAATTTAAAATACCATCCGTTGCTGGATACATAATTGCGGGGTTAATTCTTGGAGTTTCGGGTTTTAATATTGTTAACCCTGATATGATAAATAAGCTATCATTTATTAGTGATTTTGCATTAGCAATTATTGCTTTTAAAATCGGAAGTGAACTAGAAGTATCAGTTATAAAAAAACTAGGTAAGTCTATTTTTATAATTGCAACATGTGAAGCACTAGGGGCTTTTTTATTAGTTACGATAGCAATGTATTATTTTACAAATCCACATAATATTGCTATTGCGTTAATACTTGGTGCCGTAGCATCTGCAACTGCTCCAGCTGCTACAGTAATGGTTTTAAAGGAGTGTAAAGCTAAGGGACCATTAACTAGCACATTACTTGGAGTTGTAGCCGTGGATGATGCAATCTGTCTTATGATATACTCTATTGCATCTTCCATAGCAAAAGTCTTTATAAAACATCAAGAAATAACAGTTTTTAAGGTTCTTGTACATCCTATAGCAGAAATTGCATTATCACTTGGGGTAGGTTGTGTTTTAGGAATAGCTTTATGCTATTTACTTGCTAACTGTCGCAATAAAGAAGAAGATCTTGGTTTCGTAGCAGGAACATTAATATTATTAATAGGTATATGTACAGTATTTGACCTATCTTCTCTACTTGCAGCAATGACATTAGGTACTATAGTTGCTAATGTATCATCTTACAGTAGAAAAGCATTCTTTAATATAGACACTTTTTCGCCACCTATTATTGCCGCTTTCTTTATATTAGCTGGCTGTAGACTAGATATTGCACTATTACCAGAAATAGGCGTAATAGGCGTTGCTTATTTCATTTTTAGGATGATTGGTAAGATTGCTGGTGCGTCACTCGGTGCCTCGTTATCAAAAGCACCTGAAACGGTTAAGAAGTACATAGGTTTTGGACTTCTTTCACAAGTCGGTGTTGCAATTGGGCTTGCTATAACAGTTAGTAAAGAATTTAGCGGTACTCAGCTCGGTACTACTGTAATAACAATACTTTTAGCTACCACAATAGTTACAGAGTTAGTTGGACCAATCTTAACTAAAAATGCTATAATAAGAGCTAAGGAATCTAATATTTAATTAAGGAGAGATAACATATGTATGCAGTGTTTATTATATTAAGTAACATTGATAAATTAGATGATATTTCTAAAGTGTTTTACGAAAATGGGTGCGGTGCTACAACTATAGATAGTCAAGGACTAGGTAGTGTATTAGTTGAAAGAAACATTGATATTCCAATATTTGCAGGTATAAGAAGGCTAGTTGAAGGAACTAAGCCCTTCAATAAAACTATAGTATGCGTAATACAAGAGGAGTCTAAATTGAGATCAGTTGTAGATACAATAAGCAAAGAATTTACAAGTGAACCTGACACTGGTGTTATGTTTGTAATGCCTATTTTAGAATGTTATGGATTTAATGAAGAGTATGAAACTATTAGAAAGTAGCCAAACCATAAAAACAAAAGACACCCTCTACATCGACCAAGATTGATGTAGGGGGTGTCTTTTCTATCTCTACTCTCGTTTTTCCTTTAAGCTATCGGCCATTGAAACACTGAGTACCTTTCTTCTGTTTAAAGCCTTTGATATCTCATAGGTTACTAGAATTATTACAAAACCAATTATAATATTTATATTGTTTAATTTGGCAGGTATGGTTATATTCATCTCTTTAGTCATAGTATTAAAAAAGCTTTTGAGTGTTATTAATATAAGTGGCACTGATATTATATATCCTAATATAACAAGTATAATGTTGCTACCAAGTATAAGCGAAAAGACTTCTTTTTTGGTGTACCCAAGGATTCTAAACATAGAAATATTAGCTTTATTCTCCTCTATTAATAAGGAAGTAACTACATAAAGTACTATTAAACCAATAATAAATGCAGTAGCAGCAATTCCACCGATCATATAGTTCATTGGCTTAAGCAGAGCGTTGTAGCCATCTATTGCATCTTGGCTGTTAGTCTTTGATATAAGCTTATCTTGTGATATATTAAGTTTTTCCAAAGAATCTAATTGAAGATAACTATTCTCAGGATAGCTATTCAAGTTATTGAACTTGGTTAAGGGCATATATATTATGTCCCCAATATAGGTTTTTGCAATTTTATCTATTTTAATTGTAAACTCCTTTGAATTTACTTTATTTTCAACGTTTATGCTATCGCCTTCCTTAAGGTTGTATTTATCACTCATGGATTTAGTTATTATTATATTATCAAAATTAATAGGGGTATTATTTTTATCTTCTAAGGTAATTAACTTTGAGTCACCTTCAGCTCCATAAATGATGAAATTCTCATCCTTGTTATTAAACTGGGATGTGAAAGTGGATAGGGATCTTTTTTCTCCGGATTTTATGTCTCCAACTTGAAGTGAATTAAAGGTATATTGATAATTATATTTATATATGTTCTGATAACTGCTATTTACCATGTAATCCATAGAGTCCTTTGTAGCAAAGCCAAGAAGAAGTAACATTGAGGCAAAAGCTACCCCAAGTAGCATAAGCAGGGTTCTAGGCATGCTTCGTACCATTTCTCTTATTTTAAACTTCGTATTGAACTTGAACCTATCCAATTTAAGGTTCTTCTCAATGAAGTTTACCTTTGTTTTGTTTGTTCCGCCGCGCATAAGCTCTAGAGGCGATAATTTAAGTGCGCTTTTAATAACTAAATAAGTTACTGGAATCAAAAATACAAAGGGAAGTAACAAACTTATAATAGTGTATTTTGCATCGAAATTAATAACTAGCACAGGAAGATTATAATAACCTGAAACTGCTGAGACTAGGGGATTTACAAGGAAACTACCTATTATAGTTACTGTGATACTCCCAATAGAGGAAATAACAAATGAATATCTAAGATAATGGGACATTATTTCCCTTTTGGTATACCCAAAGGAATACAATGTTCCTATAATTAAATACTCTCCTTTAAGAAGTCTAGAAAGAACAACAGATATAAGCACACAGGTTAATAGAAGAATAGCTATAGGCATATATTTACCAACAGCAACACCACCACTTAAATCACCATCTATAAAGGAAATTCTGTTATTATCTTTTTTGTTAATCCATTGAATCAACATATTGTCATTATTTAAATTCTTCTTGAATTTCTCATTGTTTTCTTTATTAAATTTAACACTATAGTAGGTTAGCGGGGTTCCGATTTTTTCAATATCTGAATTTGACACCACAGCTACCCCAAAGGCCTTTGGATTTTTTAAAATATCATTGGCGGATTTTAGTGGATATACATAATCAGGCGTTGTCATGTAACCTACTATTTTAAAGTTTGTTTTTTTTATTTTTAAATTATCATCTATAGATAATAAATGAGCACTGGCAAAGCCTTTATCTATTAATATTTCATTTTTATTCTGAAGAGTCTTGCCATCTATTACAGCGTATTTATCTATTTTTTCTGTGCTTTGTAACACTCTTAAAACGGATTCCTTGTCATAATCGCAGTCTACTGATTTTCTCTCTTCCAATAACAAATCATATTTGTGTTCCAATTCATTAATATTTTCTACGGGGTTCTCTGCAATAAAACTGGCATCTTCTAATTTGTTTTCCACTCTGAAACTTTTAAGATTATCAAGTACTCCTACCATGGCAATATTAAAAGAACTGTAAAGCATGCAGCCTATTATTATAAGTATTATACAGCCTACATACTGAGATTTGTGTTCATACATAGTCCTCTTTACTTTTTTATTTAATATCATTACCATTCAACCCTTTCTGCAGGCAATATTTCTTCATTTATTATGTTCTCACTCACTGCTCCTGATCGAAGCTTTATTATTCTATTTGCTATTCCGCTAATTGCAGTATTATGAGTTATTATAACCACCGTAGTATTAAACTTTCGGTTTACTTCTGTAAGCAATTTTAGAATCTCTTTTGCAGTGGTGAAATCTAGTGCTCCTGTAGGCTCATCACATAACAATAATTTAGGATTTTTAACTAAAGCTCTGGCAATAGAAACTCTCTGCTGCTCCCCGCCACTCAATTCTCTTGGAAATCTATTTTTAAACTCACTCATACCTACTGAAGCTAATACCTCATCTATTTTCAGTGGGTTCTTACTTATATTGGAAGCAACTTCTACATTTTCATATACGGTTAAGTTAGGTACTAAATTATAAAATTGGAATATAAAACCTAAAGAGTTTCTTCTGTACAGAGTTAATTTATAATCACTTAACTTAATTATATCGACTCCATCTACAATGACATTTCCACAATCTACATGGTCTATTCCACCGATTATATTAAGTAGTGTAGATTTACCTGAACCGGAAGGTCCGAGAATCACTACGATTTCACCTTCATCAATACCTAGATTAATATTTTTTAATGCTTTAAAAGCAACATCGCTAGTTTTATAAGATTTATCTACTTTATTAATTTCGATAAACATATTATTCCTCCTGACTTAAATTAGTTTATTTTGAAGTTCGTTCATATTTAAAGTACATTCACATTGCAAATCTAATAAAATCTTTTGTCAATTGTAAAATATATCAAGATAAATATATTAAGTGAAATATATAATATTGTTTTATCCTAGATGTATGCTAAAATATACATATTAGAAATTTTATAAATTATGTGGGGTGTTTTAATGGCTGGACTTAGAGAAAAACAAAAAAAAGAAAAATAAAATCGTATAATAAAAGCCTCACTGGAGTTATTTACTTCAAAAGGTTTCAATGATACTACAATGGAAGAAATAGCTGAAAAAGCAGAGGTTGGCGTTGGTACTCTCTACAACTACGTGAAATCTAAAGGTGATTTATTACTGCTTATTTTAACAGATAAAACTGATGATATATATATAGAAGCCGAAAAAATTATTGAGAAACCAGGTAGCGATGTAGTAGAAACATTAGTGGATTTACTGAAAATTTATATGCAAGGACTTTTTTTATCCATGCCACAAAATTTGTTTAGAGACATTTTATCTGTGATTTTTTCACAACAGTATGATGAATCTAATTTTGGAAAGTTAATTAAATTGGATTATAAATTAATGAATCAGGTTAAAGCTCTTTTAAATGGGTACATAGAAAAGGGACTAATTGACTCTAATGTAAATACTGAAATATTGTCTTTCAACATATATTCGGTAGTATTAATGCAATTCATGGGTGCTTTAATGCAAGAGCCGATTGATTTAGAAATGCTGAGTGAGGTTATGAGAGCTCAAATAGCGTTACTTTATAATGGGTTCAAACCAGTATAAATTTAAAAAATATAATACTTTACTTTATTTACAGTTAATGATATTATCTTTTAAAGAATAACTTTGTAAACTACAAAATTAATACATTGTGTAAATTATGGAAATTAAGATTGCTATTGTACTTAAGAGAGCTGATGGTTGGTGAGAATCAGTGTGTAATATAATCCCTCCGATTCCATAAAAGTAAGTTAAAAAAATAAAGGGTTGTGTCCTTTATCGCACAATAAAGTGGTCATATGTAAATATGACAAATCGAGTGGCACCGCGGGAGTTTAACTCTCGTCTCTATAGTTTTATAGAGACGAGAGTTTTTTTGTATACAAAATTGAGGAGGTACAATAATATGTTAGATTTAAATTTAATTAGAGAAAATACTCAGGAGGTTACGAAGGCTCTTTCTAAGCGTATTGACAATATTGATTTCACTGAGCTTCTTAAGTGGGACGACGAGAGAAGAAAGTTAATACTAGAAATTGATATCCTAAAAAATAAGAAAAATAAAGTATCTAAAGAAATACCGGAACTTAAAAAAAGTGGTGAAAACATTGAAAGTTTATATTTAGATATGAAAGAGGTTTCAAGTGAAATAAAGATTTATGAGGACAGATTAACTCCACTTTATGAAAAAATAAATACTTTTCTAGAAGCCTTACCTAATTTACCGGATGATGATGTGGTGGCCGGAGGAAAGGAAAATAATGTGGTTATACGAGAATGGGGCAAAAAGCCTAATTTTAATTTTGCTGCAAAGGATCATGTGGAACTTGTAACAACACATAATTTAGTGGATTATGAAAGAGGAGCAAAGTTATCAGGAAATGGTTTTTGGGTTTATAAAGGTGATGGTGCTATTCTTGAATGGGCACTTCTTAATTATTTTATAGAAGAGCACATAAAAGATGGGTATGAATTCATTTTACCTCCGCATATTTTATCATATAAGTGTGGGCTCACCGCTGGTCAGTTTCCAAAATTTCAGGATGAAGTTTTTAAGGTTACTGATAATAAAAACAAAGAAAGTAGTCAGTTTCTACTTCCAACTTCAGAAACCGCATTAATTAATTTGCACAGAGATGAAATCCTAAAGGAAGAAGATTTGCCCAAAAAGTATTTCTCATATACACCTTGTTATCGAGTAGAAGCAGGAAGTTATAGAGCATCAGAAAGAGGAATGATTAGAGGCCATCAATTTAATAAGGTAGAAATGTTTCAATATACAAAGCCAGAAGATTCAGATTCTGCGTTTTGCGAACTTTTGGGTAAAGCAGAAAAGCTTGTACAGGGACTGGGGCTTCATTATAGGGTGAGTAAGTTAGCTGCGAAAGATTGTAGTGCATCTATGGCGAAAACCTATGATATTGAAATATGGATTCCTAGCATGAATGAATATAAAGAAGTGAGTTCAGCATCAAATGCTCGCGATTATCAAGCAAGACGGGGAATGATAAGATTTAAAAGAAATGAAAGTAAAAAGATGGAGTATGTTCATACTTTAAATGCGTCTGGTCTAGCTACAAGTAGATTGTTTCCAGCGATAGTAGAGCAAATGCAACAAGAAGATGGTAGTATTATTGTTCCAGAAGTATTAAGAAAATGGGTAGGGAAAGATAAATTATAGTAAACTAAAGTAGATGAATATTTATACTTGAAAATAGAAGGAAAATAAGTAATAATGTATATAATATTAAAAAAAGAGGTGTAGTAAGTGAATTTATGGAAAATTGAAACTAAGTGTTTACAGGAAGGGTATAAACCTTGCAATGGAGAGCCACATGTTTTGCCAATATGCCAGAGCACTACTTACAGATACAAATCTACAGAGCAGGTAGCTAAGCTATTTGATTTAGAGGAAGCTGGACATATGTATTCTAGAATTAGTAATCCAACAGTAGAATGTTTGGAAAATAAAATTGCTGCACTTGAAGGAGGAGTAGGTGCATTATGCACATCCTCAGGGCAATCAGCAACACTAATTTCGATATTAAATATTTGTCAAAATGGAGACCATGTAGTTTCGTCAAGTGCTATATATGGTGGAACCTTTAATTTGCTTGCAATGACTATTAAAAAAATGGGCATTGAAGTAACATTTGTAGACGCTGACAGTGATGAAGAGGAAATTCAAAAGGCGTTTAGAACAAATACCAAAGCAATTTTCGGAGAGATAATTGCAAATCCTAAAATTAGTGTACTAGATATAGAGAAGTTTGCATGCCTTGCGCGTAGGAATGGAGTACCTCTTATAATTGATAGTACATTTGCTACGCCAATACTTTGCAGACCTTTTGAGTTTGGTGCGGATATAGTGGTACATTCCACTACAAAATATATGGACGGACATGCCTCTAGTGTAGGGGGAGTAATAGTAGATTCAGGTAATTTCGACTGGACAAAGGGTGAATTTCCTGAGTTTACGCAGCCTGATCCATCTTATCATGGTCTAGTTTATACACAAGCTTTTGGAAAAGCAGCCTTTATTGCAAAAGCTAGAGTTCAAATGATGAGAGATATGGGGAATTGCATGAGTCCCAATAATGCTTTTTTAACAAATTTTGGTATGGAGACTTTACATCTTAGGATGGAAAGACATTCTGAAAATGCTTTAAAAGTAGCAACCTTCCTTCAAGGCTTAGATAAAGTACAATCAGTTAGTTACCCTTCACTACCAGGGGATAAATATAACGCACTAGCAAAAAAATATTTACCTAAGGGGTCTAGTGGGGTTATTTCCTTTATTATAAAGGGTGGAAGAGAAGCAGCTGTGAAATTTATGGACAAATTAAAACTTGCCTCAATAGTTGTACATGTGGCAGATGTAAGAACATTAGTATTACACCCTGCAAGCTCAACCCATAGGCAAATGAATGACAAACAGCTTTCTGAGGCTGGAATTGAACCTGGATTAATCAGATTTTCTGTGGGAATAGAGAATGTGGAAGATATTATAGAAGATATTAGGCAGGCCAATAAATAAAACTATAGATTTGTTGAAGTATTACGACTAAACAAGTTTAAAATAGAATATTATATTAATAGAGATATTTCGAGGAGGAAACTATGGAATTCACTAAAATTCAAGGAGCAGGTAATGACTTTATAATAGTAAATAATATGAAACTTAAGTTGCCGCTAAATAAGATTCCTAAAATAGCTGCAAAGTTGTGTAAGAGGAAAGTATCCTTAGGTGCAGATGGTTTTATAGTAGTTGACGCGTCTGAGAGTGATGCTGATTTTAAAATGCGTTTTTATAATTCTGATGGTAGTATTGGTGAGATGTGTGGTAATGGTGCAAGATGCATTGCTAGATATGCATATATGAATAATATTGCAGGGGAAAAAATGAAGTTTGAAACATTGGCAGGTATAGTATCAGCAGAAATAATAAAGGGTAGACTTGTAAAAGTTCAACTTAATAGTCCTGAAGATATTAGACTTGATTCTGATGTTGAAATAGATGGTAAAAAATATGAGTGTTCATATATAGAACTTGGTAATCCAGGAATTCCTCATGCGGTTGTAAAATATCCAGGTCTTCAAAACACGGAGGAAAGTGAATTATTTGATATTGGGAGAAAAATAAGATTTCATAAAGATTTTCCTAAAGGAGCAAATGTAAACTTTTTTGATATTTTAGACGATACAACCGCAATTTTAAAAACATATGAAAGAGGAGTTGAGGATTTCACATTGGCTTGTGGAACGGGCTCTGGTTCAACAGCAGTTGCTCTAGTACTAAAAGGATATTTAAAGGGTAACAAAGTGAAAATTGTTTCACCTGGAGGAGAATTATTCATAGAAATGGAAAAAACAGGGGATAGTGTAGAAAAGCTATTTTTAATAGGGGATACCAATATTATTGCAATTGGAAAAATAATGGATGAAGATTTGGATAATATATTATAGTTTCTAGTTTTTTAAGTGATTATAGAATATTCATTTCCTGCCATGGTTTTGATATTTTATATATAAATGATAAACAATACTAAACAATGAAAGGAAGTATTAAAATGAAAACAACCAAACAAAGCGTATGGAAAAACTATCGGTTTCCTATTATTTTACTTTTATCTATTGTAATTGGTAGCATCATTGGTATTATTTTTGGTGAAAAAGCTATAGCACTTAAGCCTTTTGGAGATATTTTTCTTAATTTGATGTTTACGGTTGTAACCCCTTTAGTATTTGTTACCATAGCTAGTGCAGTAGGAAACATGGTGAATATGAAAAGGCTTGGGAACATTGTAAGTAACATGTTCTTGACCTTCGTTGTTACAGGAGTTATTGCTGGCTTTATCATTCTTATTATTGTTAAGGTATTTCCTCCTGCGGCAGGTGCTAATCTAGCATTAGATTCTACAATGGAGCTAGAAACAGTCAAATTTTCCGAACAAATTGTTAAGGCACTAACCGTAAATGATTTTAGTGGCCTACTTTCTCGCTCTAATATGTTGCCACTTATTGTATTCTCAATTATATTTGGTTATTGCGTTAGTTCTCTTGGCGGTGAAAACAACATTATAGCCAGGGGTTTAGATGCTATGACCAAAGTTATGATGAAATTTGTTGGTATTATTATGTGGTATGCTCCAATTGGTCTAGGTGCTTATTTTGCAAGCCTAATTGGTGAGTTTGGACCTCAACTATTGGGTGCATATGCAAGAGCTATGATTATCTATTATCCACTATGTATTGCATACTTCTTTATTGCATTTTATGGATATTCTTATTATGCTGGAGGTAAGGAAGGAGTGAAAACTTTCTTCAAAAACATTTTAGGACCGGCTATTACGTCGATTGCAACACAGAGTTCTATTGCAAGTTTGCCTGTAAATCTAGAGGCAACAGAGCGTATGGGAGTACCAAAAGATATTCGTGAAATTGTTCTACCTATAGGTGCAACCATGCATATGGACGGTACTGTTATCTCTTCTATATTAAAGATTTCATTTCTGTTTGGTATATTTGGACAAGAGTTTTCAGGCGTTGGAACCTACGCTACAGCAATAGCAGTTTCAGTTCTTGGTGGCGTAGTTATGTCCGGTGTTCCGGGTGGCGGACTTATCGGCGAAATGCTCATTGTTAGCTTATTTGGATTCCCACCAGAAGCATTCCCAATTATTGCAACTATTGGGTTCCTTGTAGATCCTCCTGCAACCTGTATAAACTGTACTGGTGATGCTGTAACATCAATGATTGTTACACGACTCGTGGAAGGCAAGGACTGGATGAAGAAGAATGTTCAAACTTCATCAACTTCTATTAAGGGGTAAGGTGATTTGACTACTAGATATTAATGTGATATGATACGGTAGTATTTAGTAGGTCACTTTTAAGGTAAAGATATAATTAATTTAATAAAATATATGTTGACAGTGATTAAAGAAAACTTATAAGTTTAGCTTTATAAGGTCGGCGCAAAAAACATTTATGTTTTTGTGCTGACCTTTTTTTGTTTTTAAAAAATAGGAATTTTATTTAATACACTAAACTTTTGGAGGAGGTTTTTAATTATGATAGGACAAGCAGGTAGAGAAAAAGGTGATGATGTTTTGGTTAATGTTAATTTGAACGTATCTGACGGTGTAAACGTAGACATAGAAAGTAAAGTCAAACAACTATTTGAAAAACAGATAGAGAAGTCTGTTAAAGACGTATTGGATGAAATGAATATTAAAAATGCACATGTTACTTTAAAAGATCAAGGAGCTTTAGATTTTGTAATAAAAGCTCGTGTTAAAACAGCCATTAGAAGAGCAAAAGGAGGAATGAATTAATGAAAAAATTAAGAAGAACAATGATGTTTTGTCCTGCCAGTAATCCTAAAATGCTCTTTACAGCGCAGATTTATAACCCGGATTGTATAATATATGATTTGGAGGATGCGGTTGCCTATGCTGAAAAAGACTCTGCAAGAGATTTATTATGTGAAGCCTTAAAAGCTGTGGATTATGGAAATATTGAAGTATTTGCAAGAATTAACGCATTGTATACACCATTTGGTGAAACAGATGTACGAGAACTTGTAAAAGCAGGGCTTAAAAATATTAGATTACCTATGTGTGAATCTAGCGCAGATGTTAAAGCGTTAGAAGTACTTATAGAAGAAGTTGAAAAAGAAAATGGCATAGAAATAGGAACAGTTAAAATACAATGTGCGATTGAAACTCCAAAGGGAGTAGAAAATGCATATGAAATAGCAAAATCTAGTAGTAGAGTCATAGCGATATCTATTGGTGCAGAAGATTTTACTAGATCGCTTGGTACGGATAGAACAAAAGCTGGAAGAGAATTATTTTATGCAAGAACAAGAGTAGTTATTGCGGCATCAGCTGCAGGAATAGATTCTATAGATACAGTATGGGCAGATGTTTCAGATATGGAAGGATTTACAGCGGAAGTAAAAGACGCGAAAAATTTAGGTTTCTCAGGTAAATCATGTGTGCATCCAGCGCAAGTTAAAGAAGTACACAGGATTTATACACCTACAAAAGATGAAATTTCAAAGGCTTTAGAAATTATCTGCGCTGCTAAAGAGGCTGAAACAATGAATCTTGGAGTAATAACTGTTAATGGTAAGATGGTAGACTTTCCAGTAATTCAAAAGGCTGAGAGAATAGTAGCGCTCGCAAAAGGCGCAGGAGTACATAAGGAGGAGGAATAAAACAATGGAGTTTATAGTGAATGCAGTAGGTAGAAAAATACCTAGATATATAGAAGGTGTAGGGGAAACAACACCATATGTAGGTCCTTTTGAAACAAAACCTGAAGGCAGAAAATATTTGCCTAAAAAATCATACAACAAACCTGGTGACAATAAAGTGCTAAGTAATATTAGGGAGGCTATCGATGCGGTTGGTCTTAAAGATGGAATGACTATATCTTTTCATCATCATTTAAGAGATGGGGATTATATACTAAACACAGTTGTGGATGAAATAGCAAAAATGGGTATAAAAAATATTACAATTTGCGCTTCATCTTTGAATAAAACTCATGAACCTCTAATTGAACATGTGAAAAATGGTGTGATTACAGGAATCCAAAGTAGTGGTCTTAGAGGAAAGCTTGCTAAAGAAATATCTACCAAAAATATTTTAGGAAACCCTGTAATATTTAGAACGCATGGTGGAAGAGCAAGGGCTATTGAGGCTGGAGATGTAAAAATTGATGTAGCATTTTTAGGAGCATCTTCTTGTGATAAAATGGGTAATATGAATGGAGTGGATGGAAAATCTTCCTTTGGAGCCATTGGATATGCTATGGTTGATGCTGAGTATGCAGATAAAGTAGTAGCAATAACGGATAATATAGTAGAATATCCATTATATCCTATAAGTATTACTCAATCATTAGTTGATTATGTTGTTGTAATGGATGAAATAGGGGATACCTCATTAATTTCTACAGGTGCCACTAGGGTAACTAATAATCCATTGGAACTTAAAATAGCAGAGAATGCAGCAAAGGTACTAATAGATTCTGGATACGTGAAAAATGGTTTTTCATTTCAAGCTGGAAGTGGCGGATCTTCACTAGCAGTAGTTAAATTTATTAAGGAATATATGAAAGAAAATGAAATTATAGGCTCATTTGCCTCAGGCGGAATAAATTCATATTTGGTAAACATGCTAGAAGAAGGGTTATTTAAAGCCTTATTTGATACACAGACTTTTGACTGCGAATCATCTAGTTCGCTTAAGAGAAATCCCAATCATATAGAAATGTCAGCATCAACGTATGCCAACCCTCATAATAAAGGCTGTGTTGCGCATCAGTTGGACATAATGGTACTTTCAGCTACAGAAGTAGATATTAATTTTAATATTAATGTTATGACAGGTTCAACAGGAGTAATTATGGGAGCTCAAGGTGGACATCCTGATACGGCTGCTGGAGCAAAACTTACGGTTGTAGTAGCGCCACTCATGAGGAAAAGAATACCTATAATAGTAGATGCAGTAACTACAGTTGTAACCCCAGGTGAAACTGTTGATGTGGTTGTTACAGAAAGAGGAATAGCAGTGAATCCTCGGAGAACAGATATAATAGAAAAATTAAGAAAATCTAACCTTCCTATTATGACTATAGAAGAATTAAAGAAATTGGCGGAAAGTTTTACAGGTATTCCAGAAAAACCAGAATTTGATGAAGAAATTGTTGGAATAGTAGAATATAGAGATGGGACTGTAATGGATGTTATAAGAAAAGTAAAGCAAAAATAATTACTCTTGTTCAAAATATAGTATTAATACATTGACATAGTGCTTTGGACATGCTAAGATAACCACATAAGAAGTGAAGGCAATAGGCTTAAAGTAAATATATATATAGGTACTTTGAGATGAAAAGGTTTTCGCTGAATAAAGTGTGAATTATAAAATTTAATATTTATGATGACAGGGATTAAAGATAACTATTTAAGTTAAGCTTTATAAGGTCAGTTCAAGAAACTTTAAGGTTTTTTGTGCTGGCCTTTTTATTTTGCTTAAATATATTCTACTGAAATAAGGTAATTAATCCTTGCATTAAAATATAAATCAAAGCAGTCAAAAATTAAAATTTGAGGGGGAAATTACTATGAAAAAGAACAATTTAATGAAAATCATTTTAGCCGGAACATTAGCAGTTACATCTTTAGCAGGTTGTGGAGCAAAAACTACGACTGATGAGGGAACGACACCTGACTATCCTAAAAATGCTATGGAATTTATAGCACCAGGTGGAGCAGGTGGCGGTTGGGATTTAACTATCCGTACTGTAGGAAAAGTATTAGAAGATACAGAGCTTGTATCAGTACCAATGCCAATAACTAACAAACCAGGCGGCGGTGGCGGTGTAAATTTAGCATACATGCAGGCAAAGAAAGATGCAGATAATCTAATATCTGTATATTCACCACCAATTATCCTTATTAACTTAAATGGTTCAACAGAATTTAGTTATAAAGATACTACACCACTTGCAGGACTTATTTCAGATTACGCAGCTTTTGCTGTAAATAAGGATTCGAAATATAAAAATATTAATGAAGTAATGGATGCATTAAAAGAAGACCCTAAGAGTGTTAAAATAGGTGGAAACTCTTCAGCAGGAAGTATGGATCATATTCAATTCTTAATAATTGCAAAAGCTGCAGGAGTTAAAAACATAAAGGATATAGATTATGTAAGCTTCCAAGATGGTGGAGCTTCAGCTCAAGTATTAGGTGGGCATATCGATCTTTTAACAACAGGAATTTCTGACGTTGCACAATTAGCTGAAAGTGGAAAATTAAGAGTATTAGCTCAGACAGCTGATAAGAGAGTAGGAACAGGCGCTGTTGCAGAAATACCTACATGCAAAGAAGAAGGAATAGATGCAACATTTACAAACTGGAGAGGATTATTTGCACCAAAAGATATGCCTGATTATGCTGTTAAGTATTGGCAGGATACTTTAGGTAAAATGGTAGAAACTCCAGAATGGATTGAAGCTTGTAAGACAAATGGATGGGACCAAACGTACTTAAATACAGCTGATTTTAATACTTTCTTAGATAAAACTAATGAAGATTATAAATCAATATTAGAAGAAATTGGAATGCTAAAATAGGAAAAATACATGAAGGTCAAATCTGATAAGGAAAGTTCTTTCCTTATCAGATTTACATTTAGAAGGAGGATATAAATTGGGTAGTAAGCGTAAGTTAGATTTTGATGCTTTGGTTGGAATTGTTGTTGCATTATTTGGATTAATTTATATTTTAGGAGCTTATCTCTTACCAAGATCAACAATAGGAAAACCATTAGGGCCTTCAGCCTTTCCGTTTTTATTAGGTGGAATGCTGTTTGCTTTAGGAATTTTACTTTTTTTAAAAAGTGATATGTCAAAGACAAAAGAAGCATTACAACAGTTAAAGAAAATGAGTGATAAAGAAAAATCTAATTCAAAGCTTATTGCGTTAACCTGTATGTTTTGCGTTATATATGCTTTGATTTTTGATAAAATTGGATTTGTAATTTCAACTTTCTTCTTTCTTGAAGGTATGCTTTATTTGACTAATAAAAAAGAAATAATAAAAAATTCAATAGTGAGTATATGTTTTAGTATTGGTATATATATTCTATTCTCGAAGTTTCTAGGAATTATTCTTCCAACAATACCGTTTATAAATATTTAACAGGAGGTGAAATAATGGGTGACGTATTAGTAAATTTATTTAATGGGTTTCTGGTAGCAGTTACACCTTACCATATACTTATGGTTACTGTAGGTGGAGTATTAGGTACTATTGTTGGTATGCTTCCAGGACTTGGACCTGCAACAGGGGTTGCAGTATTACTCCCACTTACTTTTTCAATGGGACCAACAGCTGCATTAATTACAATGTGTGGGGTCTATTATGGATCTATGTATGGTGGTTCAAGAAGTTCAATTTTAATAAATACTCCAGGAGATGGTGCGGCTTTAGCTGCAACTTTTGATGGCTATCCTATGGCTATGGGGGGCAGGGCAGAATCTGCTCTTGCAATATCTGCAATAGCATCATTTATTGGTGGAACAATTGCAGCAGTATTCATGGTTCTTGTTGCTAATCCTATTGCGGATTTTGCTATAAGATTTGGACCGGCTGAATATTTTCTTTTGATGATAGCAGCACTTGCAATGACAGCATCAATGTCAGAAAAGAATATGTTAAAGGGTTTTATTGCAACAATTGTAGGACTCATGATAACAACAGTTGGTATAGATGCACAATCTGGTGTTCCAAGATTCACTTTTGGAAACTTGCATTTACAAACAGGAATAGATTTTCTTGTAGCTATAATTGGTATATATGCTTTAGGCGAGGTTTTTAAAAGCTTTAAAACACTTCAAGAGGGAACTAAAAAATCTCAGACAAAGTTTAAGAAGATTTGGGTTACAAAAGAAGAATGGAAAAGATGTAAATGGCCTATACTAAGAAGTACACCAATGGGATTCTTTATTGGAGCACTTCCAGGAGCAGGTGGAACAATGGCATCGTTAATGGCATATAATAATGAAAAATCATTTTCGAAACACCCAGAAGAATTTGGTAAAGGCGCTATAGAAGGCTTAGCGGCACCAGAAGCTGCCAATAACGCTGCGTCAGTTGGAGCTTTGATACCGATGCTTACTCTTGGTATTCCAGGTTCAGGAACAACTGCAGTTATGATGGGCGCATTATTGATGCTTGGTATTCAACCAGGACCGCTATTATTCTCACAGCATCCTGATATAGCATGGGGACTTATCGCAAGTATGTTTGTTGGAAATATTGTATTAGCAATTATAAATATTCCACTTGCTGGACTTCTTGTAAGAGTTCTAGCTATTCCAGCAAAAGTATTATACCCTCTAGTACTAGCATTAGCCTTCGTAGGGTGTTATGCTATAAGTAACAGTGTAACAGATTTTTATTTATTAACTGGATTTGGTGTTTTAGGATACATAATGAGTAAAGTAGAGCTTCCATCAGCACCATTGGTACTAGGTTGTATAGTTGGGGGAACAATGGAACAATCATACAGACAAGCAATGACAATATCAAATGGAAGTATGAAAATTTTCGTTGGTTCAGGAGTAGCATTAGGTTTGATAATTATTACAATTGCTTCAATTGCATATCCAATGATTAAAACATCTTATAAAAAGAAAAAAATGAATATCGCACAGTAACAAAGTACTTAATATTTAGCTAACCCATTATTATAAAATGAGTTAGCTTTTGTTAAAAAGAGGTGAAAAAATGGAAAAAATTAAATTTACTGAAACAGCATTAAGAGATGGACATCAATCTTTAATTGCAACAAGGCTTACCACAGCAGAAATCCTACCTATTTTAGAGAAAATGGATAAGGTGGGTTACTATTCTATGGAAGTTTGGGGTGGGGCTACTTTTGATTCTTGCTTAAGGTTTTTAAACGAAGATCCGTGGGAAAGACTAAGAGAAATTAGAAAAAGGGTAAAGAATACAAAACTTCAGATGCTTTTAAGAGGTCAAAATCTTCTAGGGTATAAGCACTATCCAGATGATATAGTAGAAAAATTTATAGAAAAGGCTGTAGAAAATGGTATAGATATTATTCGTGTATTTGATGCTCTAAATGATGTAAGAAATTTAGAAAC